>CAYJGS010000001.1:0-1504 GCA_964369505.1 uncultured Desulfovibrionaceae bacterium
CCTCTATTATCAGTTTGTTGGAAACAGTCGTTTCAAACAAAATATTTTTAAGCAAGTCAAATTTTTCATTCTTTTAAGGCTGTTCAAAAAGTGCCAGATGCAAGGAAAATGGCTTTTTTTGAGGCAGCATAGGGCTCTTATGGCCCATGCCACGAAAAAAAAGTCATTTGACGCAGCAGATGGTGCTTTTTCAGCAGCCTGTTATGCGGTTACCAATTCTAAAAGAGTAATCTCTGGCGGAGCGCCAATGCGTATGGGGGGGCCCCAATAACCTGTGCCACGGCTCACATACAGTTTGGTTTTTTCCACGTCATAAAGCCCGTGTATATAAGGCTGTACCCAGTCGGTTACATATGTCCAAGGAATAAATTGTCCGCCATGGGTATGACCAGATATTTGCAAATGATACCCGGCCTTAACGCCTTCGTACACGCTTTGGGGCTGGTGAGCCAAAAGGATTTTGATGTCACCTTCGCGGCTGCCCTTTTGGGCTAACATGGGGCTTGAAGCATGGTTTGACATGCGCGGGGCAGAAATATCCGGCACACCGCACATGAGCAATCTTTGCCCATTTTTTTCTATTACCTTGTGTTCATTGTGCAAATCGGTAAAATCAAGGCGTTGCATTTCGGCAAGCCAAGCGTCGATATCGGTATAATATTCATGATTTCCACTCACAAAATACTTACCGTCGGGCGCTGTTATTTTTAATAAAGGGTTCAATTCTTTTTGTACTTGATTGGGGAATGTGTCTGACATGTCCCCTGTAATCACCACGGTATTTGCCTTGAGCGCATTGACTTTTTCCACAATTTTTTCAAGGCGTTCAGGCCCAATGGGCTTATTTATATGCAAATCTGTAAGCTGTGCTATTTTGAACCCTTGGAATTCTTTGGGTAAGTTTTCTATGGGCACGCGAATATGTTTTACATCGGGAACTCCCATGGCCTCATTTGCGCCATAAGCCACAAGGCTCCCTCCTGTAACCATAATGCCGGCGCTTAAGGCATTTTGCATAAAAATCCTGCGCTCATTGCTGGGGGGGGCGGAAGTTTTTTTGCGACCCAAAAATTTTTTGCCCATCAAGAAAATATCTGTCAAAAATGCTACGGTAGCCAAAACAGATAAGGAACCTATGCATATATAGGCGCCAAAAACGGCCATATCAAGCCACTGGGGGACAATATCACCTGCGCGAGATAAAGTGCGGGCATGATAGCGTATGGGCATGGCAAGCATGGGAAGATAGCACAAGGCATAGGCCAACACTCTTTTATAGCCGCGCAACGATGTTCTGGGGATGAGTCTTAGGCTTATATATGTGCAACCTATGAAAATAACGATGGTGAAAATTATAAAAAAATTCATGTGTAACCTAGGGAATAAAGAATCAATGTGCTTTCACATTGTTTGAATTAAATAATGTGTAATTGTAAGATGTCAATATCCGCTCAGGGCGGCGGATAAGATGCAACTGGAAGCCAGTTCCAGTTGCCCGCCTACT
>CAYJGS010000001.1:1604-58384 GCA_964369505.1 uncultured Desulfovibrionaceae bacterium
TAACTCGCTACCGCTCGAGTCTCCCGACGGGTTAAGGTGCTCAGGGCGGCGGATAAGATGCAACTGGAAGCCAGTTCCAGTTGCCCGCCTACTTCGCTCAATAACTCGCTACCGCTCGAGTCTCCCGACGGGTTAAGGTGCTCAGGGCGGCGGATAGCATGCACGTAAATTCCACATGCCGCTTTGCAGGCGATAAAAATGAACTTTAGCTTATTTCACACGGCGTAAGGCAAGCCTTAAAGGAATATAATGACTATAAAAGTTGCCTTTTAGCAAGTTTAGCAAAGTGACCATTGGCTTGAATTAATTCTTTATACGTACCTTGTTCGATGATTTTCCCTTCATTTAAAACAACTATACAGTCGGCATCAATAATTGTTGAAAGGCGATGCGCAATGACTATTTTTGTAACTGGAAGCTCGGCAATTGTTTCCCTGACAATATTTTGTGCATTATTATCCAGTGCGCTGGTTGCTTCGTCAAAGAAAAGTATTTTAGGGCTTTTAACCAATGCCCTAGCAATTAAAATTCTTTGTTTTTGCCCGCCGGAAAGACCACCGTCAGCACCACTTACCACAGTATGCATTTTCATGGGCATTGCTTCTATATCTTTATCGCATCCTGCGTGTTTTGCCGCTTGCCATGCATCATCAATGGTGAGTGAAGAAGAGCCTGCAACAATATTTTTAAAAATACTATCCGGAATAAGTTTACTATCTTGAAGCACAACACCCAGTTGTGAACGAAGCTGGCGCAAATTCACATGATTTAAATCAAGATTATCATAAGAAATAGAGCCTTGCAGTGGCTTTTCAAAACCTAACAAAAGGCGCAATAAAGTGGATTTTCCCGAACCGGATTCCCCCACAATAGCCACAAATTCGCCGGCATTGATTTTTAAGCTCACATTATCAATTATAGCTCGTTGTAGTGTATTATATTTAAATGTTACATGTTTAATATCTATGTTGCCTTGAATGTTTTCAATTTGCCCTTGCCATAAGTTTTTTTCAGGCATTGCTTCAAGTAAGGGGCTTAACCTTTGATATATAGGTATGGCTTCAATGGTATTAATTAACGATATCAAAATCGAACTGAATGACGCACTCACTATGCCTAGTGCAGATGAAAAAGCCACAAAATCTGAAAGAGAAATCATTGCATCAGGCGAATAATTAAAAAGAAAAGTAATTAAAATAATAATTATTATAATAATACAAATAGGAAGAATAGCGCTTAAAAGTGATACAGTTTTTTCGCAGTTTGATAATTTAAAATATATTCGCTTTTGCTCGGAGAATTTTTCACTCCAATGCTCAAGAATTTGATTTTCAGTTCCTGTTGCTCTTATTTTACTTAGTCCGGCAAAATATTGGATACTATTTCCTTGCATTTCACCCGAAAGAGATGCCATTTCTTTTTGTAATCTATAACTTGTAAAAGCAATAATTATAAAAATAAATGATATAATAAACATAAATAAAAGTGTGACAATACTAAATAGAGGTGAATAGTAAAACATCAATAATAAAGGAGGAAATATAAATATTGAAGTCAAAGCTGTTTTTAAAAAAGTATTATTTAAAATATTGGATAGTTGTATGATACTAAGACTTCTATCTGTTATGTCGCCAATGGAATAGTCTTTAAAAAATGTAAGCGGAACACTTAAAAGCCTATCCCAAACACTAGCTTGCAGCGACCAACACAAGCGATGGCGGATGCGTAGTAAAAGCAAAGAACTTAAATATTCTATGGTTGCCTTTGTTAAAGCAAAGCCAATTGCTAAAATAAAAATTTGCATGAGCAATTCATAATCTGCAAGGGGTATGACTGTAGAAAAAATGGTGGCATTTATTATGGGAAGGGCCGAGCTTAGTAATGCTATGATAAAAAACAAAAAGCTTGCTCTTATAAAATCTGTTCGAGACATTTCCCACGCCAAAGAAAATAGTTTTTTTAATGTAATAGGTTCATTTGGAAAGGGCTTATAAAAAATAGTGCCTTTATTACTTAAGTTTTCAAGAAAAGAATCATCAATTTGGTTAGTTTTTGCAGTGGCACTGTCATACCAATACCACACACTCTCATCATCAAGAGGAAATATAGCCACTCTTTCGCCTGTTATTAGTTCACCCAAAAAAGGCATACCACACTTATTCTGCCAATCAGATTCCAATGTGATGTTTCTTTTGCGTATGGCAGATTGTTTGCAAATCATGTCAAGGTGGGCGTTTTCATCTGCTTCTGAAGTAATATTAGGTATAATAAATTGTATATTTTGAATTTTTCCAAGAGCAGTAATTGCACCGGCTAAGGAGTTTTTGTTTGCTGTAAAATTATATTTGTTGTTAACATTAAAAAAGTTAAAAACATTAGAAATGGCCTTTTTATGCGACTGAGTGGATTCACTTTGAAGCAACTTATATTGTTCACTAAAGGCTGCTTTTTGTTCAAAAACAAAATTATTGAAATAGCCATATAGTTCATTGCTGTTTTCCACAAAAAATTTTGGTATATAATCAGATGAAAATTCAAAGTCTGGCACAGAAATTTTTAACAAATGAGACATAAATATATGCAACTGTTCGTTTATTAAGAATTTGTCCGAATCTGCTAAATTTTCAAGCTCTTGATACGGCAATTCCACATATATAGTATTTAAATTTGCAATGGCGCATAATTTTATTGTGCTATTCTTATTTGGCGCTATGCCGCGAAATGCAGTGCAATCATAATTTGAAAGTGAACCATAATATATTCTATGCATAGCTTGATGTTTACTGTCAAATTCTATTAAAAATAAATTAAAATCTCCTTCTTTTAAAAGATAAATCACATCTGGATTATCTAAGATGACAAGCTTACCGCTGTTTGAATATTCTAAAAGATTCTTAGGCAAAGTTTTCAGTGATTGTATCATTACATGCTCTCAATTAATTTGCTATAGTACCCATTAAGAGTGAGTAATTCTTGATGACTTCCCTGTTCAACAATGCTACCTTGCTCTAAAACTATAATTTTATCCGCATCTCGTATAGTGCTTAATCTATGTGCAATAATAATAGTTGTGCAACCGCGTCGGCGGATGTTTCTGTCCACATGCAATTCCGTGATGGGATCCAATGCACCTGTGGCTTCATCTAAAATCAAAACGCTTGGATTTACAGAAAGCGCGCGTGCAATTTCAAGTCTTTGCCTTTGGCCACCGCTAAAGTTTTTACCGTATTCGTCTACTTCTGAAAAAAAGCCTGAAGGACGTTGACTTATTTCGTCATATATTTCGGCATCTATTGCCGCTTGCTGCACTGTTTGTATAGAAATAGCACGATTTCTCATGCTTAAATTTTCATATACTGTGCCTTTAAACATAAAAATTTCTTGATCCACAACTGCAAAAGAATTTGCAAATAAAGTAGCGCTTAACTCATTGCGCGTTTTTCCATCAAAGGTGATTTCACCAGACCAAGGAGTATATAAGCCAGTAAGCAATTTAGCAATTGTGGTCTTGCCTGAGCCGGAAGAACCAACCAAAGCGATGCGGTCTCCTGCAGATATTTTCAATGATAAATTTTTAATTATGGGTTCTTTTATGGGATTATAGCCAAATGTAATATTGCATAGTTCAATATACCCCTGAAGCTTTCCCATTTTTTCATCGGCTAAATCACGAGCATCATTGTTAAAAATAGGGTCTGTAGTATACGTCAGTACATCGTCAATACGTCCCATAGTAACATCTAACCTTTGCACAGATGAAAGCATGGCCACAAGGGCAACAATTGGGGCAAAAAAGTACCCTATAAGTATCTGAAACGATAATAATTCACCCATAGACAAAGAACCTAAAAGAACACGCAAAGCCCCAAAAACCAAAATACCGATGGTATTTAATGAAATAAGTGTTGTGGGTATAGTTCCTATGAAAAGGGAGGATAATTCAAGTTTCTGAGCAGACATAATGGCATTTGTTTGAACACCGCTAATAGTGGAAAAAAAGTCGTCTTCAGCACCGGTTGATCTTAGCGTTTCCATAAGCATGATACCTGATGCACTATCACCCACTAGGCGCCCGAAATCCAATTGGACAGATTGACTTAGAATACGCTGATTTTTAATTTCCCAAGTTAAAGCCCATATGGTGCATATGGCAGTAAAGCAAGCAAACAAACCGAGAAGCGTATCATAATAAACAAGCAAAGCACCATAAAATATAAACGTTATGAATGACAATATATTTATGGCCAAATCTCGTGAAATAAAGTTTGCGACCTCATCAACAGTTGTTAATCTATTAGCTAATTCACCTGGCTGGCGTAAATTAAAAAAATTAATAGGCAGGCGGATAATATGTTCAAAAAATTTAAAAGATGATTCTAGGGAAAGTTTAAGATTGAATCGTATTATAATATTCTGTTGCATATTATGTAACATGAAAATCATAAAAGCAACCATGATGGCAGCAAAAAGAAGCGGTGTTCCCCACGCATAATTTTCGCCAGTAATAAGCTTATCAACTAAAATTGCTGAAAAGCTTGGCACTAAAATACTTGCAGGAATAAGCAAAAGCCCTGCTAAAACTGTGAAAAAAATCACATCTTTATATTGCGAAAAGCGTTTTTTTAAAAGATCAACAAAGGAGCGAGGCTTGCCCGAAGGAACAAAGTTTTCATTGGGATAAATTTCCAAAAGTACACCACTAAAGGATTGATCCATCTCTTCAGTTGTAACAATTCTTTCGCCAAATGCCGGATCATTAAGGTAATGCTTATCGCCTTTTCTGCCCGTATATAGCAAAAAATGATTGAAATTCCAAAATAGGACAATAGGAAGCTTGTATTCACATAAATTATTGATGTCATGCTCTTTATAGCCTGTAGCCACCATGTCATACGACCTTGCTACCTTTAGCAAAGAAGAAGCCGTGCTTCCATCTCGAGAACAACCGCATGCATCACGCATAAGTTCTAAGGGGATAAATTTCTTATAGAAAGCAAAAATCATTGCCAAAGAAGCAGCTCCACACTCAATGATTTCCATTTGTAAAATCAAAGGAACCTTAATTCGGTGTGGTGTAAAGACGTGCTTAATGAGTTTTAATATATTTTTAAACATGGCATGAGCTAATGTAGTATTTGTTTGACCTTTTGTTCAATCACATCCTCATGAACACCTGTTCCCAAAAGCGCTTTACGTATTTTAGAAAAAATAATTTCAATAGGCCGCAACGTTGCAACAGCAATACTTGCACTACAATATGTGCCTTCTGGAATTTTAATATTTGGACCAGCGCCACTTGTCCATTCAAAACCGCTAAAAGTGTCAGCATTACTGGTAAGCATAATTTTTACTTCCACAGGCATATTATTGCTCATCTTAAAAATAGCATCAGAAAAATTTTTATTACGATATTTCAAATTTAAAGCTTCGGCAGATTGTACATAATTATTCACAGAATGTACAACGCCCCGTATTGAACCTTCCCTTTCAGCTTTTACCATGGAAGGGGTAATCAAAACGGGCATACCTGTTTTAATTTTACCACTATTAAGCAGTGGATAATAGGCATAAAGCACCCAATTATCCGCGTGGCTTTCAGAGGTGTCATTAATATTTACAACTGCTTGATTGGTATTTACTATCATTCCATGCTCAACAAGTACTGAAGTCACAAGACCTGTACCGGTACTGATAATTTGAGTATTTGCTCTATAAAGATTATTTTTTTCAACCAATTCTTCACTAAGTGCAATCAATTCTAGATATAGCTGGAGTTCTTCGTGGTTGATTTCTTTTTTTTCCTTCAAATATTCGTTTTCTGTTTTTTTTAATTCGGTTATTTTATCAACCAAGTTCATGGTAACTCTATCTCTTTCGGCACGGAAATCTGCATATTCCTTATCAGAAGTAGCCCCCCTGGCTCGCACTCCGCTCAATTTTTCTAAAAATGCATCATGCCATTCTATTTGCTTTTTAAGCAACTCAATGGTTGTATTTATACTTTCTTGCATTTGTGTTTTTTGACTTTCATTACTTTGATCAAGGGACGCGTTGAATGCAATGATTTGGTCACTCATTTTCTTTTTGCGCTCAATCTTATCAATCAAACTTTTAATTTCGGAACGATCTTTAGGAATCAAAATTGTAGCTATTAAGTCACCATATTGAACATAATCACCAACAGAAACATTCACTGAGTCGACAACACCGTTTGCCGGAGAATACGCACTATAAATACCCTGTTTTGTAAGAATAATGCCACTTGCTGTTATGCGTTCGTTTATCTTGCCAAATAAACTCCAGTAAATTATCAAAACTACCAATAAACCTAAACTAAGAAGGGCTAACCAGCTTTTTCTTGATACGATAACAAACGAACGATCTAACTCCATAGGAGAAAACATTTTTTTCAAGGCGTTATTTCTAAAAAGATTTTTTTTCATAATCATACTGCTTTACGCATCAAGGGCGTGTTTATCATTTTGCGGGAAATGTGCTCTAGTATGGTTTCATGTGAATACAAATATTACTACTTACATTATATTTTGGCTTTATTTAACAATACCAATATCAACTTTTTTTAAAAAATCGTATAGCTCACTTGCTCGAACAACACTAATAGGATAATCTTTAATATAACCATCTTCACCAAATGCTATATCACCCATTGGTGTTGATAGTGTTTGCGTGTTCATATAATCAAGAACTATATTTATATCATTAGAGCCTGCCTGCTCTATGGCATTATATAAAATGAATACCATACGGTACACCATGGGAATTATATAAAATGTTGTTTTTATTTTTCCTTCATTGTAAAGCTCTTTCATTATCGAAATTAAATTATCATCAAGTCTATAGTTTAAAATTATATAGCTTTTGTTAATATTTGGTAGAAGTTGTAATTCTTCCCAAGTGATAGAATCTTGGTTGATAATAAAATCATTATATTTAGGCTTTTGTAAAAAATTTTTATTATTAGTATAAAAATCTAAAAACATAGCTCTATTACCAATAGAAATAATATTTAGATCCGGTGCAAATTTTAAAGATTCATTGATATATCTTTGCACGTGACCACTTAGGTTTTTCTTTTCGTAATTTAAAGTTCCTAACATATTTAAGTTGTTTGAATGAAAATTACGCAAAATAACACTGGAATATTTTTTACTGTATAAGTCGTCTTCATGCATTATGATAAAAGGCGTTTCTGTATCATATTTTTGAGCATTCCATTGCGCTGCAGCTTTTGCCTCGGTAAAAACTGAAGCAGTGCTTGAAAAATAACTCTTAGCACGGGGAACTGCTAAATCTATATCCCCTTGTGTCATGGTGATTTGCAATAAATTGGCAGCAGCAACTTTATTTTTTATAACGGAAACAATGGAAGAACTAAAAGGACCAATTATTCCAAAAATATCTTCTTGAGCCATAATTTCACTCAATAAATCGTCACTTTTTTTTGCTGATCCTTCATTATCATACCACAATATTTCGATTTTTTTCCCGTGTTCTTTCTTTTGAGCGTTGATTTTATTGACAGCAAACTCTATGGTATCCTTTAATTTTATATTATGGTTGTCCCAATTTTCCCAAGCTCCAAGAGCGGCAAATTTTATAATTTCTCTTGGTTTTTTGTAATATTCTAATCTTTTATTGCCAAGTTCCTGCAGGCTTAGTTCTTGCGTTGATATGAAAGATGAAAAAGTGCCCAAGCTTTTTAAGTCATTAGCATTAATCAAAAAAAATATAGGAATTATTGCAATAAATAATATTATTAGAACAGCCTTCTTTGGCATTGTTTTCTCCGTAGGCTTGGGGCTCGCAAATAAATTTTTTTCGGAATTTTATATAAATCATCTTAAAAAAAGGTAACAGTGCTCAGAGTCCATTTCGCCATATAGCATACATGCGTTATTACGCTTATTTCATTATATAAAAAACTCCCAACGGTTTTGCTTTGCACCGTTAGGAGTTAAAATGAACAACGGATATTACCCGCTAATAGCAATTACGTTGTAAGTAGTCGCACGTATCTAAATATTATATGTTGCGTTTGGTTTGTAAGCGCCTCCCCTAGATCCTCCACCTGAAGAACTATATTGGGCAGCACCACCAGTAATTGAATCTAATGACTCTTCGTCAAGCTCATTGGTTAACTTATTAATTTTTGAAGCTTGTTCTTGTTTTATTTTTTGGTCAAGTTCACATTTTTTTTTCGTTGCTTTTTCCATAATGAGTTATCCTTTTGATTATTAGTGAGTAAATACTGAGAATGCTTTACAAAAAAAAGTTCTATTCGCAATATGGCTTCACGATTTTTGATAGTTAAGACTAACTTACAGGCTGAAAATTGTCAAGCTAAACGCAAATGACAGCTAAACGCAAATGCAGCACATTATAAGCCTAGACAATTCTATAAAATGGGTCTATGATACTAATTTCTATGAAGGTATAATCATGCATAGCAATCTTGAATATATACCATGTTATTGTGATTTTGTATGAAATTAGTGAAAAGGACGCACCATGGAATTTATCGATTTAAAAACACAACAAGCGCGCATAAAAGAAAGCATAGACAAACGCATAGCAACTGTTTTGCAACATGGTCAATACATCATGGGGCCTGAAGTAAAAGAGCTCGAAGGGCAACTAGCCGCCTTTGTGGGTGCTAAGCATTGCATAGGCTGTGCTTCGGGAACCAATGCCTTAGAACTTGTGCTTGGTGCGTGGAATATAGGGGCAGGCGATGCTGTCTTTACCACGCCTTTTTCTTTTATTGCCACAGCAGAAGTTATTGCAAAAACAGGCGCTGTGCCCATATTTGTGGATGTAGATCCCCACACATGGAATATAGACAGCTCAAAGCTCGAAAGCGCCATTATGGCTGTGCAAAGTAACGCTATTACTGATTATCCTTTACCGGCCATATGTAAAAATAAAGCCTTACATGCCAAAGCTATTATTGCCGTGGATCTTTTTGGTAATCCTGCAGATTATGAAAATATTTTGCGCATTGCCCAAAAATATAATCTTTCTGTGCTTGAAGATGGTGCGCAAGGTTTTGGGGCTGAATATAAAAACGAAAAATTGTGCAACTGCGGTTGCCATGCCGCTACAACCAGTTTTTTTCCTGCAAAGCCTCTTGGTTGTTATGGTGATGGTGGGGCTGTGTTTACCAATGATGCGGCTTTGGCGCATACGGTGGATTCATTGCGCTATCATGGTCGTATAGATGCGCAAAATAAAAATGAAAATATACGCCTTGGGTATAATGGGCGCTTAGACACCATGCAAGCGGCTATTTTATTGGCAAAAATGGAAATTTTTGCAGAAGAAGTAAGTTTACGCCATAAAATCGGCGCGTATTATAGTGATTTTTTCCAAAAAAATCCACAATATGGCATAAGTACACAAAAAGTGACACCGCAAGGGCAATGCACTTGGGCTCAATATACCGTATGCTTGCCAGAGCATGTGGACAGAGCTTCTTTGATGCAAAAACTCAAAAAGGAAAACATACCCACAGCCATTAACTATCCTTTGAGCATGCATGTGCAAAAATGCTTTGCGTATTTGGGTTATGGTGCGGAAGATTTTCCTGTGGTGCAAGAATTGAGCAAGCGTGTGCTTTCTTTGCCCATGCACCCTTATTTAACTGAATCCATGCAGCAGCATGTACTTGAAAAACTTATAGCTTATTGTGGGAACTGATATGTTACATGTAGCTCTTGTAGGGTGCGGTCGCGTTTCTAAGCGGCATTGCGAACTTTTAGGCGGTGGAAAAATTAAAGGCGCTGCCCTTGCTTGTGTGTGTGATATAAAAGAAGAAAGAGCCAAGCAAGCCGGCGAACAATGGAATGTTCCTTATTTTACCGATATGCACGAAATGATGCGCGCCATGGGAGATAAAATCCAAGCTATAAGCATACTTACCGAAAGCGGTAATCACGCAGCACATACGGTGGCGCTTGCTCCATATAAAAAACATATCATTGTAGAAAAACCCATGGCCTTAACCTTGGCCGATGCCGATGCCATGATACGCGCTTGCGATGCTGCAGGGGTACGGCTTTTTGTGATAAAACAAAACAGATTCAATGTGCCTGTGCAAAAAGTGCGTGAGGCCTTAGAGGCTGGGCGCTTTGGCAAATTGGTCATGGGCACTGTTCGGGTGCGCTGGTGCCGCAGGCAACAATATTATGACCAAGATGCATGGCGCGGCACTTGGGCCATGGACGGCGGCGTTTTGACCAATCAGGCCAGCCATCATGTGGATCTTTTGGAATGGATGCTCGGTGATGTGGAAAGTGTTTTTGCCAAAAGCGCCACCATGCTTGTGGACATTGAAGCCGAAGATACAGCCGTTGTGCTTTTAAAATTCCGCAACGGCGCCCTTGGCATTATCGAAGCAACCACCGCCATGCGGCCGAAAGATACAGAAGGCTCTTTATCCATTTTGGGCGAAAAAGGCAGCATAGTTATTGGCGGTTTTGCGGTGAACAAAATGGAGACATGGCAATTTGAAGAGCCTTTACCCGAAGACGAAACCATTATGGAAAAATTCTCTGTAAACCCACCTGATGTTTATGGTTTTGGCCATAAAACCTATTATGACCATGTGGTGAATTGCTTAGAACAAGGGACACATCAATTGGTGGATGGGCTTGAAGGCAGACGTAGCCTTGAACTCATTCTTGCCATTTATGAATCCATAGAAACAGGCCAAGAAGTAAAGCTGCACTTTGTGCCAGAGCGTTGCCGTTTGGGCCATAAATAATACTTGGCAGAGCGTAATTATGAGTGAAACTACAGAATATTTTGTTCATGAATCTTCCTACATAGATGAACATGTTAGCATTGGAAAGGGCACGCGCATATGGCATTTTTCGCATATTTTGTCTAATACTGCCATAGGTGAACGTTGCGTCATAGGGCAAAATGTCACGGCGGGTCCGCATGTAACCATTGGTAATGGTTGTAAAATTCAAAATAATGTCAGTGTGTTTAAAGGGGTTACTTTAGAAGATGATGTCTTTTGTGGCCCAAGCATGGTTTTTACCAATGTATTTAATCCCCGTGCGAATATTGCTCGCATGGACGAAGCCCGCCCCACCTTGGTGCGCAAAGGAGCTACCTTAGGAGCCAACTGCACCATTGTTTGCGGTGTTACCATTGGCGAATATGCTTTTGTGGGTGCGGGATCGGTGGTAACAAAAGATGTACCTGCTCATGCACTTGTATACGGAAATCCGGCAAAAATGCACGGATATGCTTGTAAGTGTGGTGAAAAAATAGAAAATATGTCTTGTATTGCTTGTGGCTTGCAATACAATATCACAGCAGATGGTGTGTGTAGTGTAGCAACAAGCGCTTGAAAAAGACAATATAAGGAAAAAAGAATGCAAAAGATTGGCATTATAACATATCAATATCCGCACTTAAAGGCTGAGCAAATGATTTTAGCTTTGCTTGAAGAAAAAGATTTGCAACTTAAAATCTATGCAGCTCCTTATAAGCAAAGAACAGAGCGTAAAGTTCGCTTAATGCATAGACCTCCGCATCAATACGCTGCAACTCCTGAGGAAATGGCTTCTAAATTTTCTTTATCATATAAGGCTTGTGACAGCTATTTAGATATTGACGATGCGTGCGATGTGTATCTTATTGCAGGAGCAGGCATTATCCCTGCGCAAAGCATAACAGGCAGGCGTATTGTCAATGCACATCCCGGCATTATTCCTTATTCTCGCGGCCTTGATAGCTTTAAATGGGCAATTTATAATATGATTCCTGTGGGCAATACCTTGCACTATATTTCAGAAGAAGTGGATATGGGCGAAACCATTGCCATCAGAGAAACTCCTGTATTTATGTCCGATACTTTAGAGGTTTTGGCCAGACGCCATTTTGAGTCAGAAGTATATTTGATATCCAACGCTTTGTCGTATATACGTAAGGGCTCGCCTGTAATTTCTCCGTATATGCAAGATTATATGCATAAAAATCCGCAAATTAACGAGCCTACGCGGCGTATGTCCCTTGAAATGGAAGACGAACTGTATATAAAATTTGAACAATATAAAAAGCTGTTTGCGTAAAAAATCGTGATGTAATATACGCACATGAATATTGTATTATTAAGTAACCATTGGTTTTGTTCGCCGCGCAAAGCCGGATTTCACCACCTTGCCCATGCTTGGCATGCAGAAGGGCACAAGATTACTTTTGCAACCATAGGGCTTTCTTTTATTTCTTATTTAAGGCGTGATTATCGCACAAAATATAAGGGGCTGTGGCAAGCTTGCAATGTCATGCAAAAGGTGCAAGAAAATCTTTTTTCGTATGTGCATTTTACGCCTTGGCATCCGCACACCACTTTGCTTGCGCCTGCAGATAATTTGCTGGCACCTTATCTTGAAAAATATGCCAACTTTCCCTTAGGTGCGTTAGAAGCGCATATTAAAGAAGCAGATATTGTTGTATATGAAAGCAGTGTTGCAATTTTTTTGCTCAAACTCTGCAAAAAATTAACCCCCACCGCCAAACATATTTATCGTGTTTCCGACGATATCTCAGTTTTGCGCTCCACACCACAAAAAATGCAGGATTTGGAACTAGAAATAGCTCCACTTTTTGATGTGATTTCAGCGCCTTGTTCGTATATCAAAGAAAAATTCCCCACCCCCAATGCTTTTGTGCACAGGCATGGAATTTCTACAGCTTCTTTTGATGCTGTACAAGAATCCCCCTATGCTTTGGGCACTAAAAATGCTGTTTTTGTGGGGGTGTTTAATTTTGATGCTGAAAGTGTTTGGCTTATGGCCAAACATAACCCCGAAGTGCATTTTCACATTATAGGTAATGTGCCTGTAAAAGCAGGTCTTGATAATGTGTTTACGTATGGTGAAATGCCTTTTATAAAAACACTTCCTTATATAAAATTTGCCGATATTGGTTTACAATCTCGAAAATTTGGCCCTGCGGCACAATCATTTTCAGATTCCCTTAAAGTTATTCAGTTCCGTTATTGTGCTTTGCCCATAATCTCGCCGGAATTTTTAGATTTGCAACGTGATGGTGTGTTTTATTATACACCTTGCGACGCGCAGTCTTGCGCTAAAGTCATACAAGATGCTTTGCAAAGCGGCAAAGATGCACAGCGCGCCAAAGAAGTACAAAATTGGACTATGGTGGCGCAAACAATACTTAATAGTTGCCTGTAATTTATATACTTTAATTACCATGCTTTCAAAGAAACATCGTATACGCGTTTTGCACATAAGTGCATCTTCTGCCATAGGCGGCGGGCCTGAGCATGTATGGCAATTGGTTAAGCATTTGCCGCATCCCATAGCGTCTTATATTGCAGCGCCTGATTCTAAGCCCTATGCTTCACGCTTTGCTGCAGCTGTGGGGCAAGAACGCATGGTTATTATACAACAACGCCGTTTTAGCCTTGCAGCTTTTTGGCGTGTTTTTCGTTTTATCCAAAAACATCAAATCCAGATAATACATTCCCATGGTAAGGGAGCCGGCATATATGGGCGTTTATTAGCTTTAATTACACATGCCCAGAGCGTACATACTTTTCACGGCGTGCATTTACCGCAAAAAAAAATCCCGCAAAAGCTGTATATTTTTTTGGAGCGCGTGCTCTGCCGCATAAGTAAAGTGTGCATAAATGTTTCCAAGGGGGAACAAGAGCTTACGCAAAAATTACAATGGTTTTCCAAGCAGGCAACGGTTATATATAATGGGGTGCAAGTGCCGGAAACTATGCCGCAAAGGCCTATGCCAAAGCCATTTACTATCTTGCACATAAGCCGCTTTGACCAAAAACCAAAAAATTCTCTCTTTGTATTACCCATAGCTCACGCTTTGCAAGAAAAGCATATGCTGTCTGCGTGCACTTTTGTGCTCATTGGCGATGGGGAACAAAGGCTAGAGCTTGAACAAGCTGTACATACTACAGGCTTTGACCATATCTTTCAATTTTTGGGGCAACAAGATTGTGTGCAGCCCTTTTTTGCCAATGCAGGCTGCCTTTTATCCACATCGCATTATGAGGGCATGCCCTTGGCCGTTCTTGAAGCCAAAGCCCATGGCGTACCGGCGGTGGTGAGTGATGTGATGGGCAATAGAGATGCCATAGAGCATGCATGCACAGGCTTATTATATACACCGGGCAAGGCCGCATGCGCGGCAGATGCCATTATACACCTTATGACACACGAAAAAGAATGGCATAGCATGTGTGCACAGGCGCATGCACAGGCCAAAAAGCATTTTACCATACAAAATATGGCTCTTGCCACAGCAAAAGTCTATGAAAATACCGTTGAGGCCAAAATATGAAAATAGCCTACTATGCCTCACTCGGTAATGCACAATTTCAAGGTGTTGCGCATAAATTGGCTAGGCAAATAACTGTATGGAATGCCATGCCCCATGTGCAAGCCAAACTTTTTTGCCGCAGTGTTAACACTGCATGGTCTTTACCGGAAAAAGTATATCCTTTCAAGGGTATGCCTGTTTTATGTTATGACGCAAAACTCTTACAAGATATGCAAGCTTTTGCGCCGGATGTGGTCTATGTGCGCGATGAACTTTGCGGCCCCATGCTTTTTGCTATTCTACGCGCTTTTCCGCAAAAAGTAGTACTTGAGGTGAATGCAGATATATTGCAAGAGTTGCAATTAGAAGGGCAAAAATCTTTTAAACGAAAGCTGGCATGGTATTATGCCATATTTACCTATGGTTTTGTAAAAAAACGCATACGCGCTTGCGCATTGGTTTCAGGGGAGTATGTGCCATTATTTCCTCTGCTTGAACCATCGTGCAAAAAAGTTTTTCCTAACAGCATAGATGTGCAAAATATACCCATTTGTAAAAAAAATAGAGAAAGCGCGCCCTCTCGCCCAGCGCTTATTTTTGTGGGAACCCCAGGTCAGGTTTGGCATGGTGTAGATCTGATGTATCCTTTAGCCAAGGCTTTACCTGATTTTGATTTTCATATTGTAGGGCCTTATGCAGAAAAAAATGCTCCGCCAAATATGATTTTTCATGGCTATGTGACAGGAAAAGACTTGTTAAAGCTGTATGCGCAATGCCATGTGGGTGTGGGAGCATTGGCTTTATTTCGCAAAAACCTTTATGCAAACAGCACATTAAAGGTGTGTGAATATATAGCGCATGGTTTACCGGTAATTACCGGCTATACCGAAATGATTTTTAAAGAACATGCTCCCTCTTGGGCTTTAGAACTAAAAGGCGAAGAAGGTATGTTTACTAAGGCTCAAAATATTTTTAAAGTGCAAGAATTTGTTTTGCAAAATGCAAGGCGCGTTGTTTCCCACGCAGAAAGCGCGCCCTATATTGACGCGCATATGTGGGAAGCAAAAAAAATACTTTGGCTACAAAGTATTTTAGAGTGCTGACAAAGTCAGCACGACCGATAAATCAAGAGTAGGCGCAATTTATTTGCGCCGTTAAGCGATTGATTTTCGTGCCTTTCCACCAAGACAGTTTTACTGTCTTAGGTGGCGCAAACGCCCGTAAGGGGGGTTGTCATCAAACTGGATACTTTGGTTACAAACTATTTTTTACTCTTCAATGCGTAAAAGCTCTTTCCAGCGTAAATAATTTATGCAGCGCCAAATATACCAATGGAAGGGGCGTTTGCCATTGCATATATCTTTCCATTCCTTAAGCAGATTTTTGTGGTGCAGTAATTGCGAATTCTTTGCTAAATCAAGGCTTTCTTCCACCCACGCGGGCATTTGTTCCAGCCATAATTTTTCCGGCGTGGCAAAACCAATTTTATCTCTTCTGTCAAGCAAGGTGTCAGGCACAATGCCGCGCATGGCTTTGCGGAAAACAGATTTTGTCCAGCCTGCATTATCAATAAGATAATGCTCGGGCAGAGAAAGAAAAAATTCTGCCAATTCCTTGGTGCAAAAGGGCACACGGCTTTCCACAGAAAAGCTCATGGCATTGCGGTCTCCATGGCGCAATAAATTGGGCAAGCCATCCCATGTGAGCTGTGTGGCTAAAGCTTTACGCACTTTGTCCCTTGAATTGTATATGGATAATTGCGAACGCAAAAGCTGTAAGGCTTTATGTTCACGCAAATTATCTTCGCGTAACCAAGAAGGCACAAGCGGCTTGTCAACTATTTTACGGGCAATCCTTTGTAAGCAATCCGGTGTGTGCAGTCCTATAAATCTTTGAAGCACAAAGGTATAATCTCTACCGGGCCATGTATTATTTGTGCGCAAAAGTTGCAAGGCTTGCACGAATTGGCCTTTATGCACCAATGTTTGCAGCCTGTATTCCGGATAGCCAAAATAACCCGCCAACATTTCATCGGCACCTTGTCCATCAAGGGTAACCACTATGTCGCGTTCTTTTACCAACTGGAAAACCCTATACTGGGCATAGATGGATGTAGAAATAAAAGGTTCGCCAAGGCGCAAGATGAGGCGGTCAATGTCGTTTTGTAATTCGCTTTGTGATACAAAAACCTTATGTGCTGTGGCTTGGGTATGGGCTATGACGGCATCGGCCCATTTTTCTTCTGAAATATCTTCACTATCTTTAGCCACATAGGTAAATGTGTGCAAGGGCATATCCGGTTCTAAATGGCGCACAGCGCAAGCCACGGCAGAAGAGTCTATACCGCCCGAAAGAGCAACGCCCAAGGGTACGTCAGAGCGCAAATGCAAGCGCACAGATTGCAAAAAAAGCCGTCTTGCTTCTTCGGCAGCTTCGTCAAAAGAAATTTTTTGCGGCGAGGGCAAGGGCACTTGCCAATAGCGCTCTTTGTGTAAAACTTCACCGGTTTCACTGTGGATGAGCATATAATGGGCAGGCTCTAGTTGAAATACATTTTCGATAAGGCATTCAGCGCCCACACCAACGCGCGCAATAATAAAAAAATTATACGCTTGCAACCAATTGAGCTTGCGCTTAACGTGTGGAAAACACAATAAGGCCGGCAATTCTGAAGCAAAGGCAAAACCTACATTTTGCTGCCTTGTCCAATAGAAAGGCTTGATGCCAAAAAAATCTCTGGCGCAAAAAACGGTTTTTTCCACATTATCATAAAAAGCAAAAGCAAACATGCCTGTTAGGCGATTTAAGCAAGCTTTGCCCCAATGTATAAGCGCTTGTAAAAGCACTTCGCTGTCTGTAGCTGTGTGGAAAGAGGCACCAAGCTTTTGTAATTCGACTTTAAGTTCAAGATAATTATATACTTCACCATTGTACACAAGGGTGTATCTGCCGCAAGCGCTGTGCATGGGCTGATGTCCGGCAGAGGATGTGTCTATGATGGAAAGGCGAGTCTGTCCGAGCAACAATTGCGCTTTTGCATCTTGCCCTGCAGAGGAAGAAATAGGGCCTTTTTCTGTGCCAAGTAGCTGGCCTTGCGCAGAATAGGCCGCATAACCCCTATCGTCAGGGCCGCGCTCTTTCAAGGCTGTAAAAAGCGACTGAGCTATTGTATCAGCTTGCCTAAATTCCACAGGTTCTTTAGGAATATATCCAAATATACCACACATTACTTAGTCCTTGGATGATGATTATGTATGTTCATAATAGTTTGGCGCAGTTTTTCGTCATTTTGTTCCCAACAAAGCTTTTTTGCTGCTTCATGGGCCTTTGCTTTAAAATTGTCCACTTTTTCAGGACTTAGGGATTGCATTGCTTTTGTAAGGCTTTGCGGGCTAAAATCTTCTGTAACAAGCCCAATTCCATGTTCTTTAGTAAGCATGGCCATATCTTGTACAGGGGAAACTATAACACCTAAACGAGCTTGAATAAATTCAAAAAATTTATTGGGTAAGGCATGTTGATGATTAAAGGCATTGGACGGTAACAAATAAACGCCCATATCGTATTGGGCAATAAAAGAAACAATTTCAGACATGGGCACTGTAGGAATAAAGTTAACATGGGGGGTGTTTTGAGCCAATGCTTGAAGCTCTTTTAAATATGTGGGATTTTGCGAACTAGGGGCAAGCATAAAGTCAAGGCTTGCCGTAGCTTCTAAAGGTTTAAAGGCTTCAATCATAAGTTCTAATTTTCGCCCAGGCATGGCAAAGCCGTGATGGATACAGCGTATTGTTTTAGAGGTAGGTTTAGGCTCTATATGATGATAATAAGAAAGACTGGGTAAAACTTCGCAGGTGACTCCATATTCTTCTTTAAAGCCTTGAGCTAAACCGGGGGAAACCGTAAAAACCACATCTGCTTGCGGAAGGTATTTTTTACAAAGATATTCTTTTAATCCTTTAAAAAAAATATTCCAAACAATACTGTGTTCCAATTCTCGTGGATAAAATTCACGCGCATCCATAATAACACGGCAATGTTCTTTATTTTGCGGTAAGTTTTTAACTGCTATGGCTAAAGGTAAAAGCATGATATCCTGACAAACTATGAGAGAAAAAGTGCGCTTTTGTAACGTAGCAAATGTTTCTTTTAAAAGTGGAGACCAAATATCATTTTCATACTTTTGTAAAAGCAAAGTGCATGCTTTAAGCAGTTTTCCTATATTATTTTTGGGTTTTTGCACTATTTCAACAAGTTCTATATTATCTATATTCATTTTGAAACTTGGAGCAGGAGGCGCAGAACATACGGTCACATGACCAAATTCTTGCAAGATGCTACTAATACGTGTGGGGCGCGGCGATTGGCCAAGGGATGCCCAAAAAAGTTGCAATATTTTCATTTATAAAATTTATCCAATTCGTGTATTCTAGGTATAACTGCGCTGCTAAAATTTCAAATTTACATATTTATGTTAAGAAATTCAGTACTGTTTTAACTATATAAGGTGCCGCCTGACCATCGCCATAAACATGTTTAATGTAGGGCATATCCTGCTGCAAAGTTTGTGCTTTTGGCACCATATCTTGCTTATGGGGAGCGCTTAATATATTCCATCCCATATCCGTAAGCTCACGCCAACCTGTATCAGGCATAATAACAAGGCTACGCTTTTGTGCATAATAGGCTTCTTTTTGCAAGCCGCCCGAATCTGTTATAACAAAAGAACACGCTTTGGCAAGAGACAGAAGGTCTACATAGCCCATAGGATCCACAAGCTGGAGGCTTTTAGTAAGAGAGTGGAGATTATATTGATGTAACATTTTACGCGCACGAGGGTGTATAGGCCAAACAATATCTAGATGTAATTCTTTTTGTATGGCCACAAGGCCTTCTACTACACCGTGCAGATTTTCTTCAGTATCCACATTATAATCACGGTGTATTGTGGTTAGGACAAAATTTTCCGGTTTAAGACCATATTGTTGACACAATTTTTCCGGTGCAAAACGCTTTTCTATGTGACAATAAAGGTCATACATAACATCACCGGTAATATGTGTATTTTTAGTAAGACCTTCATTAATAAGATTTTTTTGCCCCAAAGCAGAACAACAGCACATGACAGACGCAATACGGTCTGTAAGAACTCTATTTATTTCTTCCGGCATGGTGCGCGGTTCCATGCGAATACCAGCTTCTACATGCACAATAGGAATATGAAGTTTAGCAGCTGCTAAAGCGCCAGCTAAAGTAGTATTGGTATCTCCATAAACCAAAAGGGCGTGAGGTTTTTCTTTTAAAAGCACCTTTTCCATGGCTTCAAGGGCTTTGGCAGTCATCGCACCGTGAGAACCTGAGCCTATTCCCAAGGTATATTCTGGTTCCGGCATATTTAATTCTTCAAAAAAAATACCTGCCATATTTGTATCATAATGTTGCCCAGAATTAACCACCACATGCTGCCACGCGTTCATTTGACGCACAACGTTTCCCACTATGGCTTCTTTAATAAACTGCGGTCGTGCCCCTATAAGAGAAATGATTTTTTTCATACCGAATCATGTCCTAATAAAATGCATTGTCAAGTTACTGTAGTTTTTTATTTCTTTAAAATAATGTTCTGCATACGCATAATGGTTTGTTGCAATTTTTCGTCATTGCGTTCCCAGCAAAGCTTTTCTGCCGCTGCGTGCGATTTTGCTTTAAAGGTGTCCACTTTTTCAGGGCTCAAGGATTGCACAGCCTTTCTAAGGCTTTGTGGGCTAAAATCTTCTGTAACAAGCCCAATTCCATGTTCTTTGGTGAGCATGGCCATATCTTCTACAGGAGAAACGATAACGCCCAAGCGAGCTTGAATAAATTCAAAAAATTTGTTGGCTAAGGAATATTTATGATTAAAAGTGTTGCACGGCAATAAAAAAATTCCCATATCGTATTGTGCAATAAAAGAAACAATTTCAGGCATGGGCACTGTGGCAATGCATGTAATGTGTGGGGTGTTTTGCGTTAAATCTTGAAGTTTTTTTAAATATAAGGGGTTTTGCGGATCCACTGCAAGCATAAGGTCAAGGCTGGCTGTACCCTGCAAGGGTTTAAAGGCTTCAATCATAAGCTCTAATTTTCGCCCGGGAAAGGCAAAACCATGGTGAATACAGCGTATTGTTTTAGAGGTAGGCTTAGGTTCTATGTGGTGATAATAAGAAAGGCTTGGTAAAACTTCGCAGGTAATGCCATATTCTTCTTTAAAACCTTGAGCAATTCCGGGGGAAACCGTAAAAACCGCATCGGCCTGCAGAAGATATTTTTTACAAACATATGCACGCAGCCCACCTAAAAAAAACTTCCAAATAACATTGCTTTCAAATTCTTTTGGGTAAAATTCGCGCGCATCCATAATAACACGGCAGTGTTCTTTATTTTGCGGTAAGTTTTTAACAGCTATGGCTAAGGGCAAGAGCATGATGTCCTGACAAACAATGAGGGAGAAAGTGCGCCTTTGTAAAGAATCAAAGATTTCTTTTATGTGTGGTTGCCAAATATCATGTTCATAGTTTTGCAAAAGTAAACTGCAGGCTCGAAATAGTTTTTCTGCAATATTTTTACGCTGCTGCTGTATTTCGATAAGGTCAATGTTGTCTGCCTCTATTTTGAAGTTTTGAGCAGGGGGTGCCGAACACACGGTTACATGTCCAAACGTTTGCAAAACAGCGTTGAAGCGTGTGGGGCGTGGCGATTGGCCAAGGGATGCAAAAAAAAGCTGTAAAATTTTC
Organism: uncultured Desulfovibrionaceae bacterium; assembly: GCA_964369505.1. Classification (GTDB taxonomy): domain Bacteria; phylum Desulfobacterota; class Desulfovibrionia; order Desulfovibrionales; family Desulfovibrionaceae; genus CAYJAD01. Next base: position 22,718 of record CAYJGS010000001.1, read on the forward strand.
ATGAAAAAAGGCCTGCTATCCCGTATTAATTTTATCTACACATATAACGCAATTATAATTATAATTAATATTCCAAGGGCAAAGAAATGGTCTTATTATCACGAGCACTTAAATAAGCCGCAATGAGCACTTCCAAGGAATTTAAGCCTTCGCGCCCATCGGTTTCTGGCTCGGCTTGACCGCGCAACACATCAATAATGTTTTTGAAATACAAAGGATGCCCAAAGCCATACACCGAAGTGGTTTGATAATTGGCCGATTGCACTTGCGCATCATATTCTTTTTCTTCGGCAAAGTCCCAAATCTGGATGTCGTTCACAGCCACACCGCCCACGCGCACCGTGCCTTTTTCACCAATTATGGTAATAGAGCCTTCCAGATTTTTGGGATAGGTGAGCATGGTCACAGCCATGGAACCTAAAGCCCCAGAACGCCAACGCACATTAAGCACCCCGGAATCTTCCACTTGAATATCACGTGCAAGTGTGCCGGTCATGGCTTGCACGTCGGCTATGGGGCCGATAAGCCATTCTAAAAGATCCACATAATGGCTGGCTTGGTTCATAAATGCGCCGCCGTCCATTTCCCACGTGCCGCGCCACTTGGCAGAATCGTAATATTCTTGAGGACGTGTCCAAAATACATTTATATGCACCATATGGATACGCCCAAAGCGCTTTTCGTCCACAGCGCGTTTTAATAATTGCAAAGTGTCATTACGGCGGTTTTGTTTGATAACAAAAAGGCGTACATTGGCATCATCACAGGCCTTAACCATGGCAAGGCCGTCTTTCCAACGTGTGGCCATGGGTTTTTCGGTAATCACATGTTTGCCAGCTTTGGCGGCAGCAATGGTTTGTGCGGCATGTAAACCGGAAGGCGTGCATAAAGAAACGGCGTCACAATCACATTTATGTAATAATTCAGCATAATCAGTATAACCGGTAACGCTGTATTTTTCGGAAAATTCTTTAACGATGGCTGGGTTTTCGTCACAGACGGCCACTAGTTCAAAATTGTCGGCATGTGTTTCTAAGGCGCCAAAATGGTTTTTAGAAATACGCCCACAGCCAATAACAGCAATTTTAATTTTTCTGTCTGTAATAATAGGAAACATGTTTCACCTAGGCATGTAAGAAATTTAATACAGTTTTAATCATATGTCATGCGCTTTGCCGCCACTCTGTATTTGCTACACTAAAAGAGTGCGTTTTGGCAAGAAATATAAGACTGCGTCTGCATAGAGCTTTACAAAAAGAGGCTTTATGGGTAGGTTTCTGTTTTTCAAATAATCGTACTATTTTTGGGGAGTTTTTTGTTTTGCAACTTTCGTCTCTTCCATATATAGAGTTTTTTCTAAATATCTATCGTCGCTTACCTAAAGTTTTGCAAAAAGATTTTTGGTTCACCACCAGTGTGTCATTTTTTGTGGCTATTTTTGAATTAGCGGTAGCACTAGCTGTTTCTTTATTTGGGGTGGCTCTTGCGACCCCGGATTCTGTGGCAAATTTTGGTCCCATAGAAAAAATAGTTCATATTTTCCCCGTATTATCTTCCGTTATAAATGATCAGCGCAAGCTGCTTGTTTTTTTGCTTTTTGGCATAGTTTTGCTGCTTGCAGGTAAATTTATCTTAAATCTTTATATGTACTGGCGGCAAGCTCGTTATGGGCAAAGAGTGGCAAGATATATTAATTACACACTTTTTGAGGGTTATTTATACAGCTCCTATCTTTGGCATACAAAACAAGAAACGGCCGAATTGCAAAGCCATCTTGTATGGCGCGAGCGTGTGGCCGGCTTTATGCTCTATACACTGCAGTTTTTTACATACATTATGGTGACATTGGTTCTTTTATTAGGAATTTTAATAACATCTCCTCTCATCGGTATTTTTGTTTTAGGCTGCACAGGTAGCGTTGCTTTTTACCTTTTTCGCTGGTCACGTAAGCGTGCGCATGAATTAAATACAGAAATTGCTGCAATACAATTAGAAATAAACAATATCACTTTGCCTGCCCTGCAGGGCATTCGCGAAGTGCTCATCTATAGGCAACAAGCCGAATTTTTGCGTATGAGCGATGATTTAATGCGCAAGGTTAAAACATTACAACCTAAATTTGATATACTACCCCCCATGCCTTCCTTGGCTTTAGAGTTGATGGGCATGCTCATGCTTTGTGTAAGCGTTGTCATCATGAATGTTTATGGCGTTTCACTTGCGCAAATGGTTGCCACGTTAACCCTTATGGCCGCAGTGGCATGGCGCCTTTTGCCCATTATGAATCGTTTTTTAACAAGTATTATTTTAGCACAACAAACTATTCCTTTTGTTATGCCTGTTTTAGCGCGTATAGATGAGATACAAAAACGCGATGACAGAGCCGCCATAGAAGCTCCTCCTTGCCCCTTGCATAAAGATTTTTCTTTGCAGCAAGTGCATTTTCGCTATCCCGAAACGGAAATCGCAAAAAGTGACGCCATCCAAAATATAACGTTAACCATAGCAAAAGGAAGCAAGGTTGGTTTTGTGGGCACATCAGGTGCCGGAAAAAGCACGCTCATTGGATTGTTTACGGGTTTATTTGCCCCCACTTCCGGTAATATTTATATTGATGGTGTGCCTATGACAGATGAACTACGCGCCGGCTGGATGCAGCGCATAGGCTATGTGCCGCAAGCAACATTTTTGCTCAATGCCACCATTGCGCAAAACGTGGCTTTTTCTGATTGGGGCAAAGAAATTAATGAAGAACGCGTAAAAGCGTGTTGCCACATGGCAGCCATGCATTTTATTGAAGATTTGGCTGAAGGCATACACACTGTTATCGGCGAGCGTGGCATTCGCCTTTCCGGCGGGCAAGTACAAAGGGTTTCTGTGGCCAGAGCTTTATACAATGCGCCACATACACTTATTTTTGACGAAGCAACGTCTGCCCTTGACGGTGGTTCTGAGCGTGAAATCATGCAAATGATTGAAGGACTTGACGATCAAATCACTGTTATTATTATTGCGCACCGTTTATCTACAGTAGAAAAATGCGATTATATTTATTGGATGCAAGACGGTAAAATTTATAAAGAAGGTAAAGCAGAAGATATTTTAAATGAATATGCTGCCTTTTTAGACACGTCTTCCAATACAGCTTAAACGGCGTTATTTTTCTTGTAAAATCACTTTTGCTACATCTTTAGAAAATTCTACAGCAGAATCCCCGCGTAAATGACTTCCGTCATAGGAATGGTATTTTTGCTTTTCAGGTAAATCTAGCCATATACCGCCGGCATTGCGGATAGCTGCTTTTGTTTTTTCTTCGTCAAATCCGGAAAGTTCATTTTCGATTTTTTCCATAGCTGGTATGGTTGGTGGGCGCACACAATATACACGGTATCCTTTTTCTGTAGAATCTTTGATAAAATCAATAAAATTCTGTACGATGTCAGGAGAGATTTGGTATTGGCTAAATTGATCCTTGTATGCTTGCAGAGCCGGTTGTACATCTTCTACTCTACTGGCAGATTCTACCCATCCATCATTGTGTGGGATTTCTATGTAATTTTTTGTAACTATATAAAAATTAATAAGGCTTGCTGTGCTGTCTCTGCCAAAAATAAAGGCAAGCGCTTTTTCAAAAGCTGAAATATCTTTGTAGATCATAAACTCTTCACTGGCGTATTCATGATAGGATTCATTGCGGGCAGCGATATCGGTGAGCGAGTGCGGAGTCACTCCTATAAAAATAATTTTCTTGCCATCTTCACGCAACTTATTGCGAGCATCATTCAAAAAGGCTTTAGAAAAACCTGCGGAGTTAAAACCAAAATTTAAAACATTCATATGAGGGTTATGTTCTAAAAAAGGTTTTGAACTTATGCCGCGGTATATGCGTGAATCTCCAATGGCGATTATGTCTTTATCGGCTCTCGCGTATACTTTTTCTACCCAAAAAGCCGTTGGAACAGCAAAAGCGCCTTTTTCTTGCAGTGTGAACTTTAAAGCTGTTAATGGCAGAAATAAAAGAGCTGTCGCCAAGAGTATGTAAAAAAAATTTTTGCGATAATCCATATAAAAACCTTAAAAATTAAAATAAATAAATGTAGCTGTGGCGTCTTCTGTATAAATGCAGCTTAAGGATAAAAAGAGCAGGATCACAATAAGTATGGGAGTATATTTTTTATATTTATATTCCAACATATACGAACTATTTTTTGCAAACAATGCAATACCTAAAGCAAATAAGACAAAGAGGCATGCGCTTGAAAAATTTGTGAAGACCGAGTGGTATGTGGTGCCGTATTTAAAAGCATAAGCAAAGCCTAGACCATTAACACCTAAAAAGCCCTGTATAAATTTCCAAACATCTTCAAACGTGAGAGCCCGAAAAATAATCCAAGCCATATTCACAAAGCAAAAGGTGATGCTCCAACCAAGGATTGTAGGTAGTTTTTTGGCGTATTTTTGTGACCACAAACGGTGTATTATGAGTGCGGCGCCGTGCATGGCTCCCCAAAGCACAAATGTCCAAGCTGCCCCATGCCATAAACCACCCAATAAAAACGTAAGAAAAATATTAATGCACGTTCGTGTACCACCAAGGCGATTTCCTCCAAGAGGTATATACAGATAATCGCGCAGCCAACGCGAAAGGGTCATATGCCATCTACGCCAAAAGTCTTGAATATCACAAGCTTTATAAGGAGAGTCAAAATTTTTAGGCAAATGTATATTAAAGAAAAGAGCACAGCCAATGGCCATATCGGTATAGCCTGAAAAGTCGAAATATAATTGCAAGGTATAAGCAATGCTTGTGAAACATGCGTCCAAAAATCCCAATGCGGGAGCGGTGTCAAAGCCATACGTAACTATGGGAGCTAAACTGTCGGCTATGATGAGTTTTTTAGCCAAGCCAATACTTAACAAAAATAGGCCACTGTAGATATTTTCCCAATTAATTTGCTGATTTTTGGCGTTTTTAAATTGCGGCATCATCTCGCTGTGATGCACTATGGGGCCGGCAATGAGTTGAGGAAAAAAACACACAAAGCAACAATAGCTTATGAACGATTCACCACCTGCGTTGTATTTTTTAGTGTAAATGTCAGAAAGATAGGCAATTTGCTGAAAGGTGAAAAAACTTATGCCTATGGGCAAAACAATGCCGGTTAAAGGCAAATCAGTATTAGTGAGCGCGCTGAGAGTCGATAAGGCAAAATCAGTGTATTTATAGTAGGCAAGCAAGGATAAGTTAAAAACTATACCAATAATAAAAAGGAATTTGCGCGAAAAAGAATTTTTAGCAATATGTTTGGCGAGTGTAAAATTCATTGCAATGGATGCTATAATAATCCATATATTTTCCGGTTTCCAATATCCATAATAAAATAAAGACGCCAAAAAAAGAAAAGGCATGACCAAGCGGCCATAACCTGTTTTATGCAAGGCATAAAATATAAAAATACAAAAGGGTAAAAAGAGTAAAATAAATTCTAATGAACTGAAAACCATGCCATGCCTCTATGCTAAATTTGAAGAAGCAATAGCATAGCGCAAAGAAAATTTTTCTGCAATAATAGCGGTTTATATAGAGTTGAATATAATTTTTCCAATATAAAAGCCCCATCTGTATTGTACAAAATCAGACGGGGCTTTTATATGTATTTATTAGATGTTAGCTTATTTTTTTTGCATGGTTACTATCAGTTCGCTCAAAGATTGGCTTTGTGATGTAAGCTCTGCAATGGCATTTAAAGATTCTTGCATGGTGGTTGCTGTTTGGGCAGCCAATTGATTTATTTCTGTTAATTGCTCATTCACATTTTGGCTATGTTCAGCCTGTTGTACGCTGGATGCGGCAATATTTTTTGCTTTCGAGGTTGTTTGCTCAACCATATTCATAATACTTTCAAACACAGCCCCTGTTTCGCCCACCAGTTGGCTGGTTTTTTGTACTTCTGTGGCAGATTCATTTACCTGCTCAACGCTTATCCGCACACTATTTTGGATGGCAGTAATAGCTTCTTGCACTTGTGTTGTGGACGACATGGTTTTTTCTGCCAGCTTACGCACTTCGTCTGCCACAACGGCAAAGCCCCGTCCGGATTCGCCCGCTCTTGCAGCCTCAATGGCGGCATTCAGTGCCAAAAGATTTGTTTGATCTGCAATATCACCAATGGTGATGATAACTTCGTTAATGGCATTGGCGTTTTCGTTGAGTTTTTCCATACCATTTTTAAGATTTTCTGATTGAATTTCCACAGCGCGAATGCTTTTTACTGTTTTTTGCACAACGTCAGAGCCGGTAATGGCTTCATTTCTTGCTTGTTCTGAAGCTTCTGAAGCTTCTTGTGCCATACTTGCCATGGTGCTTACGTCATCATTCATATTATGCATGATATTGCTGGCTGTTGCGGTTCGTTCTGCTTGTATGGTAGCCGTTTCTTCAGAGTATTTTAATTGTGTGCTCAACTCTTGTGAAGAATTTGCCACTTGCGAAGAAATCTGCGTAGCCTGTTCTGCCACGTGCAAAATGGTTTGTTGTGTTTCTTTAAAGGCAGTAACATCAGTTATAAGTTGCAATACAGCATTTACTTCGTGTGTTTTTTCGTCAAGTAAAGGTATGGCATTGTACACAATATCAAGCTCTCCTTTTTGCGGATGAGCTTTTGTCTCGCCCCCTTGCGGTTGCTTGGTGGCAAGAGCTTTTTGCAAACCGTCAGCGGGGCTTGAATCATCTTCACGATTAAACAGCTCTTTGCAAGATTTATCGCGATACTCTGAACCGGCAAGAGAAGTGCCTGCCTTATTAACATATTTGGCTTGCAATTTGCCATTAAGCACCACCACCGGTGATGGAATATTATCAATAACAGTTATATAGCTTGCTATAATGGCATTGGTGCCTTGCACAAGATTTGCAAAATCTCCTTTAAAGTTTTTTGCATCGGATGCAGCAATAAGGTCGCCATGTTTTATGTCCATTTCAAGGCGGGCGTATTCATCAATGATATTACGCAAAACGTTCGCAATATTTTGCAAAGATTCTGCCAACATGCCAATTTCGTCTTTGCTGGTTTTTTGAATTTTTGCGTTAAGTTTACCATCGGCAATATCCTGAGCAAATTTCATGGATGCTATTAAAGACTTACGTATATTTAATACGCAAAATCCCGTTACAAGAACTATTATCAAGGTTACAAGAGCCGCAATGCCAAAAATTCTTTGGCCTATAACAAGGCTTGGCGCATTAACTTCTGCAAGGTCAAGAGCAGCAACGGCAATCCATCCGGTATCTTTTTGCTCGTCAAAATAAGCAAATTTTGCTTCACCATTAATGTCAAAGTCTATATTACCTGACTTGGTTTGCATAATGCTTTTACCCCAAGGAGTATCATTAAGACGTAATTTAAGCACATTAGCAGGATCATTACTCAAAAAAACAGATCCATTCCTATCTGCCACCATAAAAGAACCCTTTTCCCCAAGGGGAATTCGCTTGCTGAACGTGTCGTCAAGGTAGGTTACGTTAAATACAACGCCGATAATTTCTTTGGTGCCTGTTTTATATACAGGCGATGAAACAGCATACACAACACGGCCGTTAAACAAAAATGGCGCTCCGGCCGTGACGTGCCCTTGCATAGCATTGGTAAACATATAATCTTTTGAAAAATCTTTGCCCACAAGGTCTTTTTCGGTATGGCGCAGAGTAATGCCTTTTGTGTTAATAATGCCAAGCATAGCATAGCTATAGGTTTTGCGCATATTCACAATACGATCAATGGCTCCTTGGGTATTAGCCGCCACTTCTTCCGGAGTTCCCGTAAGGTAAGGTTGCAAGAGGCCTGTTTGTGAAAGTGAAATGGCATTAAGCACATTGAATTCATGGATACCACTAAGTTCAGAAATAGTATTATTAACGGCCATAACATTTAAATCTTGCTGTGCTGCATGCATGTTTTGTGCACTCATGTTGTAAGTAAGATATGCAATAACTAGCATACCCAAAAGAATAATACCGCACATGGGTAAAAGAATTTTGCTGGCAACTTTCATAAAACACTCCTTACGTAGTTCTTATATGTTTTATCGTTTATGGCTAAAAAAACGTTAGGCCGTCCTAATTTTCTATACATCTTTTGTCAAGTGTATTGGTGCAAGGTCAGCAAAATAGGGCATATAACAATTTATTGAGACGTTATCAAATAATCCTGCTTGACAATGAGCATAAAGCCCATTACAAGACTTGAACGTGTGCGAGAATGGCGGAATTGGTAGACGCACTGGACTTAGAATCCAGCGCCGTGAGGTGTAAGAGTTCAAATCTCTTTTCTCGCACCACAATATTTTAGGCTAGTTTAACGACTAGCCTTTTTTAATGCTTATACCTGTCACTGTCAAAATCTCTGCACAATCCATTGTGCAGAGAGTTCTAAATAATAACCGCTTATAAAATTGTATGTTAGCTCCAAGCTTTATGCATGGCACGTAAAAGCTCTTGCGGGTTATTTTGTAATGCGGGCTCTTGAAAAAGCAAAGAGCGTGGATGGCGCACAAGCGATGGTGATAATCTTTCGTGTATTCCTTTTTCAAGATACCAGCTAAAGGGTTGCGCTCCTGACCAATATAAGATGGGGTTCATAAATAAAAAAACAAAAGAATTAAACCAAGGCACAAGCTCCATACCCTGATACATGCCTTGGGTTAGATAATGCCAATAAGGCGAAACGGTGTTATTAACTTCTGGATTTTGCTTTTGATACCATTTTTTATCGAAAACGCCGGAAGAAAGCGTAAGTCGCATGAGGGTATCTAAGTCTTTACGTGCATAATCTTTCACTTTATTAAGCTCTGCGTCTTCAATGGAGAATTGTAAAGCAAACCTTCCTAGTGCTTGATAAACATGCAAGGAGTTATCCACAAGTGCCGCAGCCTTTACCAAGGTTTCAAAGGCTGCATCAAGCTTCCCTTGTTTTTGCAATATATGGGAATAGATAATCCAATTCCAGGATATTCTTTCTCGAAAAGAACAGGCTTCTTTACTCTTTTTTTCAGCTTCGTCAAAATTTTGAGCAAGCATTTCAGCAACCATGGCAAGCTCAAAATACATATTATTTACAATTTTAGCCTTTGCATTTGTTTGTAATGCTCTTGATATGGTGCACGCCTCTTGATATCTTCGCATACTTAATAACACACAGCAGGCATAATAGTGAGAGTTTATATCACTGCCGTATTTCTTTAATTGTTCCACATAATCAAGTGCTTTTTCTTCTTGTTGCAATTTAAGGCAGGCACAAGCTTTTGCAAAACAAAATTCTGCAGAGTCGTGCATATGAGAATTGTTTTGTATAAAGGGCAATGCCTTTTCGGGTAATACTTCAAGCAATTGTTTTGCATGACATAAATTTATTTCTTCGTTACTGGTTTCTTTTGTGGTAAGCTCTTGCACCAATGAAAAACCACGTCGTACTTGCCCATGCAAAAATTCTGCTTCGCCAAGTTTTAAGCAGGCTTCGTTAGATTCAGGAAAGCGCGCATATGTTTTTTCTAACACCTTTATAGCTTCAGTGTATTGTAGTCGTGAAGCCAGAGTTAGGCACTCTTGCAATGAAGCGTTGCCTTCTACATAACGTTTATGTATGCGATAAATGGAGGCATTAGGATCATAAGGCTCAAGCTTTTCTAAAATAACACCGTCACGCACGGCTATGGCATTACAAGGAAGTATAGAAATATTTTCATCTTCTTGAGGTAATGCTTCTTTGATTGCTCCTAAAGATAAAAAAACATGATGGAAAATATTTACATGCGAGCATACGTTTTGTGCAGCATAACCCTGCGGCCAACGAATAGCGCAGCGCACACCAAAATGATCCAAAGCAAGATCTGCAATGCTCACACCACGGTCTAACGTGGCTTGTGTGGCGTCTTTACCAAACCATACATTGCTGTGCCGCAAAGAACCGTGATCCCCCACAGCAATAATAAGGGCTTCTGGATCATTTTGGACAATACTTTCTACAATGCTTTTTATTTCTTTTTGTGCGCTTTGTATGGTTTTTGTGTAGGTTTGTATAAAGTCATTGGCATCTTTTTTCCATGGAATTCTAGCGCTTTGGTGTGTGGCTCCAAAGCGCATGGCAAAAAAGCGAGGTGCTTGTTGCTTGAGCGAAAGCCTGTGCTGCAAGGCTGCAAAAATATGTTCAAAAGAGCATTCTGCTTCCACTTCAAAAGGGTCTACACTGCCAATGAGCCTACGCAAATAATAGGATTGAGCCCAAATGGGCGCAAGAAGCATGTGCAATGCATATTGAGTGGGAGACATATAAAAAGATGCGTATTCATTTTTCTTCATATAGCGCCCAAACACATAATAACTTATATCAAAAAATTCGCACTGATAACCGTTTTCTCTAAGCACATCTAAGGCAAAAGCTTCTTCTTGCTTATTTTCTAAAAGCTGGCAATTAAAGAGTGTTTTCAACGCTGTAAGCGTAGAAGGCCTATTGCAAAAAAAGTTTTTATAATCTGTAAAATTATACTTTTCAAATACTGCGTCAGTTGCCGCATCGTCTATGTCGTATAGTTTTTTTAAAGATTGCGCCGAAAGATAGGATTCAAGCAATAAAAAATATATATTTTTTTTGTGCGCTAAAGAAATATTTTTCTTTTCACGCTCTACATAGTGCGTGCTTTGTATATTAGCAGCAAAAATAATTTGCTTTTCTTCATGTCTTTTTTTGTATGCGTCCAAAAGAGAAAAAGCAAAAAAAATACCAAGAATTGTGTTTAAAGGAACTATTGAATACAGTGATGCTGTTGCCACAAAAACAATATAGAGAAAAAATATAGTTAGAATTCTATGTTTCTTTTGAATTAAGTTTTCGGTAAAAAACCTTTCGTGCAAAAAAACAAAAAGGGTCAAAGCTATAAAACTCCCCAAAAACGAAGTTAGGGAAATCCCATAGGTATACAAAGATTGCGCTATAGGCAAAGTTTTTATTTGCTCGAAAATCCAAAAAGCACCAAAGCCTCCCCCCATGGCTAGAAATAGCACTAGGCTTGTAGCGTGGATGAGTTGTCGCGAAGTAAAAAAACGTTGATTTAGGGCGCAAAAGCTCACCGTAGGCGTAAGTATGGCAAGAAAAATAGCTAATGCAGCATTATCTAGCCACATATTTCCCCCTTATTATGCATATAATGCTACCCATGCGCCATATCTTTTTTAACAAAACATACACACGTTCTTTGAGAGTCAGCAATGGTAATTCTTTCGATTTCTTGGAAATATTGCAAAAATGCTTCCATAAAATGGTCAAAAGTATAGTGTGGAAAAATATCATCTCTGGCCATAAGCATTCGTTCCACTTGGCTGTCCTTGCGCGGCACAAATTCAATGACAAGTCCAGCACCTACTTTAAGCAAGGAAGCAAAAAAAGGTGCTTGCTCAGTGAAAGGAATGCCTGCAGTAAAAAAAAGATGGTGCGTTAAAGCAAGGGCGCACAGCATATCCACTTGGCAACGCTGTACAAAAGATGGCCGTTCTGTACATGCCCAACCAATGGCCGGAGAGGGATTTGCCAAATCAAGCACAAGGGGTAAAATGGGGCTGTATTCTTGCGCAGATATATTGGTATAATGCTGTGCCACAGCGGTGGCATCTATATCAGCAGCTAAAACCGTTGCAAAAGAATTTGCCATGATGGCGCTGTATTTTCCCGTATTTGCCCCTAAGTCTAGAGCTATATCTCCGGAAAATTTTTTTGAAAATTGTGCAATGATGTTCTGTTTATGCTCTTCTCCGGCTTCGGTATAATTGGTATCTGTATAATAATTTGCCCAATCTCCCAGCACCCTTGGTTGCGGCAGAGCTTGTATGGTGCGTTCAAGTGAAGCAATAAGTTCTTGTAATTGTTTCGTTTCAAGTTTTGCTTTGTGCTTGTGCTGCACTGCCTTGCGCCCATCTTCATAGTTTTTTTCTGCTTTGGCGTGCAGATGTAAATGCATTTGCAAGCCTGCAGAAAAAGAAGCTTTTGCGGGTAATAAGGCCCAAGCTAAGTCTAAAGGTATGCCGTCAATCCATTGCGTGTTTATGCGTGAAAGGCGATGGTCAAAGCTTTGCAAAGCTAAAGGCGCCAAAAAATGCATGCAAAACTGCCTATACGCTTCCCAAGGAGCTGTAGGGGGACGTTTTTCAAAAGAAAGAATGTCAATAAATATAGGTTTTCCCTGAAAAAATTGTATATTGTATGCCGAGGCATCTTTTAAAGTCATGCCATGCTCTAAAGCTATGCTTTGTATTTTTAACGTAAGCAGAGCAGCGTCACGCAATTGCGGTAAGGACCATTCGTAAGGGTAGGATATGAAAGGAAGTTTTTTCGCAAGGATGATTTTCCAAGCTTGTGTACTTTCTAAAAGAGCAGGGTCTTGTTTTTCTGTAAATGGCAACAAAAGTTTTTGCTCTATGAGCGAAGCGAACAAACCAGAAGAAGTGGCATGTTCCCAATGTTCTTGATAATTGGCATGGACAGTGCGCAATATTTCATCTTTAAAAACAAATACCTGCCCGCAAGGGTCTCTGAAAGAAGCACTGTTTTTTACCAACACAAAACACCTTCCTCTACAGGATTATTTTTTACCAAAGCCCAAAAGCTGTTTCACCTTGGCAACCATGCGGCCAAAAAAAGCCATTATGGATACAATACCTTGAATAAAAGAGCTTCCTGAACCGGAGTCGAGGTAGCCGGCATGTGCATTTTCAGCAAAGATCAAAATAAACACGGCTAGGAAAAAGCAAATAGGCAAAAGAGATTTTTTTTGTTGGAAAAATAAATATTTACTAGTATTCATGAATGACTCCAGCTTGTACATGTTGTAGCATTGTGTATCTATAAAAACTCTAGAAAAGCATATGCTACTGTTAAGCTTTTGTAAAGTCTTAACGCTCTAACAGGCTGATAGGCATCTTTAAAGGGATAGACAAGCATAGGGCGCAGAAGCTGGATAATAGGTGACAAATGCAATCCTTTAGTGTATGAGTCCCCTACAAAGGGTAAAATTTCTTTATTTACGGATGGGGTTATTATTTAGGATGTGTCGCTTTAAAAAGCTTGTTCGAGAAGAGCGCCCTGTTTAAATTAATATTTTAGTATATTGTAAAAAATTATTGTCGTATTGATTTTTTCAATGGATTTACAGGGTGGGCTTTATGAAAAAAACATATGCTCCGATTAAAAAAATACTTGATTGGATGTCGTATATTTCTGATAAATTAGGTTTTGGTTTGCGTGCCAAACTTATTTTGCTTTTTGTAGTTATTAAAGTTGTTCCTCTTATTCTTATAGCTCTTGTTGCATGGTATCAAGCCGTTGAACTTGGCAATGAAATGCGCTCGCGTACAGAAAATATAGCTGACCGTGCTGTAGAAGAATTAAGTGATGCTGGTGCCTTGGCAGTTGCCGATGCTGTAAAAGCTCTTGACGATAGAGCCACTGACGAAATAGAGCGCATGACCACCGACGCCGCCCAAAACTTAGCCACATTTTTATACGCTCGCGATGATGATTTGCGCTTTTTATCCACGCTCGAACCCAGCGAAAAAATATTCAAAAATTTCCTTGCGTCCAAAACAGGGCTTCTTGTTAAACCGCGTGAATGGGTGCTGGCTGAAGACGGCAAATCTTGGGTTCCTGCTACAGAATATGTAAAATCCCCTACAATTACTTTGCGTAACGAGCAAAATAAAACAAGTTTTCAATCTCGCCCGCCTGATAATTTTATATACGAATCTGTTCCCCTATACTTAGAAGCCACATATATAGACCTTAAAGGGCAAGAAATACTCAAAGTAACTTCTTCTGATTTAATGGATCCGAGCCTTAAAAATGTGGCAGACAGAAAAAATACATTTTGTAAGGCGGAAGGGTATTTTTCCGAATTACAAAAGCTTAAAACTGGTGAAATATACGTGTCTGATGTCATAGGCGAATATGTTGGTTCATCTATAATAGGTATGTACACGCCTGAAAATGCCCAAAAAAAAGGCATTTCTTTTGAGCCAGAAAAAGCTGCCTATGTGGGAGATGAAAATCCCAATGGTAAACGTTTTAAGGGCTTAGTGCGCTTTGCCATGCCGGTGGAAAAAAATGGTGAGAAAGTTGGCTATATTACCATAGCTCTTAATCACGATCATATTATGAGCAAAGTTGAACATATTGCGCCAGACAAAAAGCGCTATGCAGACATTTCCAGTGCCGCTCATGGAAATTACGCATTTATATGGGATCATGAAGGGCGCAGTATTTTTCATCCTCGTCACCATTCTATTGCTGGATATAATGCCGAAACCGGCCAATTGCAGCCGACTTTTCTTGATGATGTTACCTATAAAAAGTGGCAAGAAAGCGGTTTAAGCTATACAGATTTTATCAAAAATGAACCCCAATTTAGCAATCAAAGCCGTGAGAGAAGACCCGCTCTTGATGCCATAAAAAATGGTATGATAGGTCTTGATTGTCGCTATTTGAATTTTGCCCCGCAGTGTACAGGTTGGTATAATTTAGCTCAAGACGGCGGTTCTGGATCATTTTTAATATTGTGGAGCGGCCTTTGGAAGCTCACCACAGTGTCGGCTATACCATACTATACAGGGCAATATGGAAAAAAACTTGTTGGTTTTGGTATACTCACCATGACCATGGACATTAATGATTTCCACAGTCCAGCTTTAGAAACGCAAAAAAATATTCAACGGCTTATAGAAGAAACTGATGAGGAACTCTCTAATATTTCAAGGCAAACCTTTGCCTCCATTGCTAATAATTTATGGAATACAGCCACAAGCCTTTCGGTATCCACTCTTTTAATGACTCTTTTGGTTGTGCTTGTGGCCATTTGGATGGCTTCTGCTCTCACAAAAAATATCACACAACTTATCCAAGGTATCTCACAATTTAGTGCAGGTTATCGTAGATATAGGTTTAATATTCCAAGAAATGACGAATTTGGGGTTTTGTGCAATTCTTTGGATGAACTGTTTAATAGCATTGTGAATAGTACAAAATCACCCATGACCATCACCGATCTTGACCAAAAAATATTGTATATGAATAGGTTAGCTCTGGAAATTTTGGACAAGACTTTTGCAGCGGTAAAAGGAAAGTATTATCCTGAATTGACTATTTTTGGTGAAGGAAGTGGACCCATACCTTTGTTTTTAGCCAACGAGCCTTCTTCTATCAGCTATCACGTGGGTACAAAGCGCTATTATAAAAGTAGAGTTTCGTATTTGGTAGATAAAAAAGGGGATAATATCGGTTATATCATCGAAGCAGAAGATGTAACGCAGCTTATTGCCGAGCAAGACCGCATTGAAAGAGAAAGAGTTATATTAGATATGGTGCTTTCGGCATCACCGGATATGATTTGGTATAAATCTGTAGAAGGTATTTATCTTGCGGTAAATCCACGCTTTGCCAGTATGATAGGCCTTAGCCCCGAAGAAATACAAGGCAGACACGATAAAGAATTACTTTCAGAATCCCTTTATGCCATTAGTCAAGAATGCATGGGGCCACTGCTTAATGAAGGTGCACCCACATATACAGAAAGCCGCGTAAGCTTTGCCGATGGGCACGAAGAAATATTAGACATTGTGCGCACGCCAATTTTTGGGCCCGATGGTAATGTTCGGGGTATTCTTGGGGTGGGGCGTGATGTTTCTTTGCGCGTAAATGTAGAAAGTGAATTACGTCAGACACAGCGCGATCTTATGAAAGCTGTGACCGAAGCCAATGAAGCCAGCAAATCAAAAAGCGAATTCTTGGCCCGCATGAGCCATGAAATCCGCACACCCATGAATGCTATTATTGGCATGACCAACATTACAAAACGCATACTTACCGAAGAAAAATGCTCCAAAGAAGTCTTGTTGCCCAAAGTTTTGCAAATTGAATCTTCTTCTATACATTTGCTTGGTTTGCTCAATGATATTCTTGATATTTCAAAAATCGAAGCCGGTAAAATTGAGCTTAGCGAAGAAAGTTTTGACCTGCCCAAATTGGTTAACGATGTGGCTTCTATCATCGCGCCGCGTTGTGACAGCAAAAATATTGCTTTTACTATAAATGTAGAGGGTTTTGATTGTAAGCATTTTATTACAGACGTACTGCGTTTGCGCCAAATCCTCATTAATCTTTTAGGCAATGCCGTAAAGTTTACCCCGGAACTGGGCTCTATCACCTTCCATGTTGCTTTAAAAGAGCGCAAAGAGGGTAGGGTGTGTATATTCTTTTCTGTGGCTGATTCTGGTATAGGCATAGCTCCAGAAAGACTCAAAAATCTCTTTGCGCCCTTTGAACAAGGTGGCGGACATATTACGCGTATGTACGGCGGCACAGGCCTTGGTCTTTCCATCAGCAGAAGCATTGCCAGACTGCTTGGCAGTGAAATAGAAGTGATAAGTGAAGAAAATAAAGGCAGCGAATTCTTTTTCTCTCTTTGGATAGAAGAAGATACCAGCATAGCAAATGTCGAAGATCATAATGATAACACAAGCATTACACCCGGAAAACGCGTTTTACTTGTGGATGATGTAGATATTAACCGCATAATTGCCATGGAACTTTTAGCGCCCTTTGATCTGATTATAGACGAAGCAGGCGATGGCACTGAAGCTGTACAGATATTTGAAAAATCTGCGCATAATTACTACGATTTGGTGCTTATGGATATTCAAATGCCCAAAATGAATGGTTATGAAGCCACAAAGGCTTTGCGCGCCCTAGATAGAAGCGATGTCAAAACAATCCCCATAGTGGCCATGACTGCCAATGCCTTTAAAGAAGATATAGATATGGCTTTTGCCAGTGGTATGAATGGACATGTTGCTAAGCCCATCGAAATGGATAAGCTTGTAGATGTGTTAAAGAAATATTTGGGGAAATAGCAATCACACAAATGATGCTTTAGCACAGCAGTTATCTGCGCTTGGCAACGCCAGAAGCCTTGGTCACTTTTGTTCCTGCATATGTAAAGCTGCCCTTTACCATGCCCAAAAAAGTTTCTTTATCAATGGCAATAACTTTACCGCAAAGGCACCAAACTTTGCCATGGCGCTCATGCACGTCGTACATTTTACTTATACGTGTTTTATGGCAACGCAAAACTTCGCCTTGCCCCAGTTTTTCATATTTCCAAAGTTTACGACGACATGCCGCACATTTTATTGTAAGCATACATATACCTTATCCGAATATTTTAGCAAAATCACAGCAGTTAAGGAAACACTGATTAAATCGTGTTTCCTTAATCAATGAGATACAAACACCACTTCGTGGCGTTTGCGCCGCCGAAAGACAGCAAAGCTGTCTTTGCGGAAAGGCACAAAAATCAATCACTTAACGGACAAGCAAAGCTCGTCCTATTCTTGATTTTTGGTCGCATTGACTATCGTCAACGCTCCAGTTAAGGAAACGCCGATTAAATCAGCGTTTCCTTAATAGCAAGAAGTTTCATACAATAACAAATCTTTTCTATCAGCGAAAATCAACTTCAATAATACGTATTTCGCTACGTGTCCCAAACCTATAGGGCATTTGCCAAGGCCCCACAATCTTCCAAAAGCCAACGCTCACACCAGATGTGACAATGGTGTGTAAATCTTCAATTTTTTTATGGCCATAAGCATTGGCAAATTTTGTTTTCAACAACAGATTATAGGGGAAAAATTGTCCGCCATGGGTGTGGGCAGAAAGCTGTATATCAGCCTTTAGCTCTAAGCTTTCAGGTATACTTTGTGGATTGTGGTCTAGAACAATAATCGGCATATCAGGGGAAATGCTGTATTCTTGGTATAATTCTTCTAAAGTTTTTCTTTTTCCCTGTACATAATCTCTTCTAACATCATCTCTGGCAATAAATTGTATACCGTTTAATGTTAAAACGGTATCGCGCAAAGTTGTAATACCTAATGTTGAAAGATATTTAATGTTTTCTTCAATGTCATTCCCATAATATTCGTGATTCCCCAATATGGTGTATATGCCTTGCGGGGCTTTTATGTTTGCAAACACCTGTACATAATCATCTTTTATTTTTGTGTGACTATTTTGTAAGATATCACCACCAAAAAATACTATATCTGGCTTTTGCGCATTTATCTTTTCAACCATATCTTCAAACAAGCTTTTGTTCGACGTTGTTGTGAGGTGCAAATCTGCAATAAAGGCTATTTTAATGTTTTTTATGTCTGATTTTTTATTAAGCGTTATCTTAGTGTGCGCTATTGTTGCATTTCTGTAATTATAATAGCCAACACTGCCCACAAAAATTAAAGCAAGGGGAATAATTATACATAATGCTTTTTTGGGCAGAGGGAAAATGCAATAATGTACCAAAAAAAGTACGATGGAGATCATAAGAAAATAATGCACATAATATATGTAATTTCCAAGGAAAATACCATAAAAGTCATTTTCGATGACAAAGTTTTTTCTTAATTTAGCCAAAGGATAAATGCAAAAAAACATAATAATGCTGTATAGTAATAGTTTTATCATTCTAAACCTTATGAAAAAATGTTGTAATTGATGTATGAAATATGGGCTTGGTTTGTGATTACAGCAAGTGGGAATGAAGAATACTCTGGGGTAAGGCTTGTATGGTGACTCTCATTGCGCCACAGTTAGTGGCGCAATGAGAAAAAAAGCAATGTTTTAATGTGGCAATTCTTAGCCTACTATCAGCTTCCAAGCAAATAGCGCTGCTAAAGCAACAGAAAGCACGGATATTTTTTTCATTTGCCCCGTTACTAAGCAAAGAAAAACATGCGCAACCATTCCCCACATAATGCCCGCAGCTATGCTATAAGCAAGCGGCATCATAAGAATTGTCAAGAAGGCGGGAATAGCTACCACATAGTCAGAAAAATCTATATCTACCACAGAAGCCATCATAAAAAGCCCCACTATAACAAGCACAGGAGCTGTGGCCGAAGCCGGAACCAATAAAAATAGGGGAGCGAATAATAAAGAAATGGCAAATAGCACCGCAACGGTTAAGGCCGTCATACCCGTTCTGCCGCCTTCAGCTACTCCACTGGCGCTTTCCACATAGCTTGTAACTGTGCTTGTGCCAAGTACAGCACCAAGGGTTGTGCCTATGGCATCAGCCATTAAGGCGCGCTTAGCACGGGGCACTTTGCCGTCTTTTGTTAAAAAACCACCGGTGGAGCACACGCCGATGAGCGTTCCAAGGGTATCGAATAAATCAACAAATAAAAACGTGACCACTACAACCAGCATGTCTAATGTGAAAATATTATTCCACTCAAATTGCATAAAAGTGGGGGCTATGGAAGGAACGCTCAAAAGTTGGCTAGTGTCGAAATTGGCTAAATTTGTAACACCAAGCGGAATGCCCACAAGGGTTGCCACAACTATGCCCAAGAGCAAAGCACCCTTTACCTTAAAGCACAAGCAAAGCCCAATGACAGCAAGGCCAATCATGGCCACAATACCTGTGGGAGAACCCAAAGGAGCAATGGCCACAAGTGTTGCAGGATTATCCACAACAATCCCGGCACTTTTTAAGCCGATAAATGCAATAAAAAGTCCAATACCTGCCGATATGGCTTGTTTTAAAGAAAGGGGAATGCTTTCAAGTATAGCTTCGCGCAGATTGGTGAGCGTTAAGAGGATAAATATAATACCTTCAATAAATACGGCTGTAAGTGCGAATTGCCAGCTATATCCCATGCCCATAACAACGCTAAAGGCAAAAAAGGCATTGAGCCCCATGCCCGGAGCCAGTCCCACAGGCAAGTTGGCTAAAAAAGCCATAATGAGTGTTGCCACAGAGGCGCTGATGGCTGTGGCGGCAAAAACAGAAGCGCTGTCCATGCCCACTTGTGATAAAATGCTAGGATTTACGGCCAAAATATAGGCCATAGTCATAAATGTTGTGATGCCTGCTAAAATCTCTGTGCGCAGGTTGCTACCGCTTTTTGCTATGGCAAAATATTTTTCCCACATGGATCACGCTCGTAATGTTATGAATAAAATAAAGTAAAAAATCCTAGCTTTCAAAGGATACTTCAACTACAAATCTTCCTTCTGGCAATTCAAAGGGAAGTACAATTACAGGGGCAGAGCCCACATGATTAATTTCGTGGCTATCACCTTCTATAAAGGTAGGCGTGGAGCCGGAATATACAAAGTTTTTTTCTGCCAAGCGCCGCCTGGCATCACCGGAAATAATATTGGCAAGTTCGCCCACCATTTCCTTAGCAGCCACAAGACCATCGTCCACATCATCACCAAACATAACATCCACCACCACAAGAGCTGTTTTTTGGGGAAAACTTATGGCTATGCTGCCCTTATGTCCCGCAGTGTTTTCAACGGTAATAAAGGCAGTGGTGTGCCCTAAAGCTTTGTTATCTTTTTTATAATACGGTTCACAAGACTTGGGGCAAAGCTGCGCCATGGTTTTACAAACATGAACTGTGGCTTCAATAAAAGCCTGCATCAAAATTTTTGCATCCATATTTTATTCCTTACGATAAACAACAAGTTGTCTTGCTTGTATAAAAACACAAGCTCCATGTGTCAAGCTCTACATTAAAAAAACAACTGTTTTAAATTATTAATAAAGGCTATATTCCCTCTAAGCTGCCACTCTGGGCAAAGCGGTCAACAAGGCCAAAAACCAAGGAATTGCCACAAAAATTTCCTTTAGAAATATTATCCTTAAAAAATATAAGTTGCGACTCAAAATCTTGCAAAAGTTGGGGCGTAAGGCGTAGCATATTTGCTTGCATACCATAACCAAGCTTTTCCACATAATGAGCATTGAGCCTTTGTTCTACCATGGCCATTATGGGCAAGGTTAAAATGGGCTTTCCAAGATATAAAGATTCAGTCATAAGTGTGTGGCCGCCCCCTTGCACCACATACGAACAGCCCTCTAAAAGCTCTAAAAATTTTTGCTCGGATTTTTGCATAAAAATCACATTGCCTTCTTGGCCTTCTGTTCTATCATAACCAAATACATAACATTTTTTATCCGTAGCCTTGAGTAAAAAATCCACCAAACCCCTATGTGTTGTATTGCTTTGATACACAAGCACATGCCCATCATCACGGGCTTTGCTCGCAATAACAGCGTCGCGCAAAATAGGCGGTACCACACGCGCTGCATATTTTTTTTGTACAGGGGGGGCATAAAAAGACACGATGAGGTTTTGCGCTGTGGGTTTAAAAAGGTAACGTGGAGTCAGGCCTTGTAAAAAATAGTCAAAGAGCATGTCTTTTGGCAAAGAATGTTCACAGCATGTGAGCACGTGCTGATGGTCCAAGGTCAAGCAAGGCAAGCCTGCCCTTTCTGCTGCGCGGGGCACAAAATATTCAAGGTCGGTCATGCATACATCAGGCTTAAAGCGCTCGATAATACGCAAAACTTCTTGTATATATTTTTCTCGTTGCCATAAAATGGGCAAAGCATTGGTGATAGTTGCAGGTATATCTACTTGATAACCTTTAAAAACAGTGCCTAAATTGGGTATTTTTTCCACAGGGAATTCTTGGCCAAAAATGCGCAAAGCATCGTCATTGGCCACAAAAAGAAATTCATGCTGCCCAAGTTTTCGCGCAATGGTTAGACCGCGCATGGCGTGGCCATGCCCTGTTCCGTGAATGCCATAGAGAATACGCGCCATAAGTACCTAGCATGTTATTAAAAATTAATGTTTTAGGGTGATTGAAATGCATACCCAATGCCCTGTTTTCTGCATACAAAAGCATAACAAAGAGCCTCTTTAAGGTCAATGCCCATACAGTAATCCAAAACCAAACTCCAATAAATACAGTATATTTTTAGCATCAGCACAGCATGTACGCAGTGCTCTTGATTGACATTATCTAAATGCGTATTACGTTCAATATTGCATAAGAAGATTGTTATGAACACGGCCATATTCCATATAAACTGCCGAGTTATATGGCTTTGATTTTACGATTTTTCATGCGCATAGGAGCATACCTAAAAGACGGTAACAGAGAGAACGCATTAAATTTTAACAAAGAAGTTAGTATGTTAAAAAAAATAGACCATTTAGTTATAACCACCAGTCAGATTGAACCTTGTCTAAAGTTTTATAAAGCCTTGGGCTTTAATGCAAACTTTACTAATAATAGGTATGAACTGCTTGCTCAAGATTTTAAAATAAATGTACATGTTATGGGTAGAGAACTTTCTCCGCATGCTAAAAATATTCAAACCGGCAGTGCAGATTTTTGCATTGAAGTGCAATGTATTGAAGATTTTAAGCAATGCCTTGAGCGTCAAGGCATAGAAATTGAACTAGGTATAGTTAACAGAACAGGAGTCAAGGGTAGTATGAAGTCAATATATTTGCGTGATCCAGATGGAAATTTATTGGAATTTTGCAGTTATTAATAAAACGCTTCCTTAGCAGCATAAAGCGATGTAAGGTTTGTCAAAAATATACCTTGCCTATATCTATTTTTTTTTGCATTATATTGCTCTGTTTTTTACAAGAGTTTTTCCTACAAAAATGAGAGCAATAATCTTAGAAAAGCCGTTTTAAAAAACTGCTCAAACATAAGCAGACAGTTTGATGACAAACCCCACTTCGTGGGTTTGCGCCACTTAAGACAGTAAAACTGTCTTGGTGGAAAGGCACGAAAATCAATCGCTTAACGGCGCAAATAAATTGCGCCTACTCTTGATTTATCGATCGTGCTGACGAAAGTCAGCACTCTGGCTGCTCAAACATGAGCAAACTGTGCTGAAACTGCCTGATAGGACACGTATATGAGCGTAAAAGAAATTAAAGAAAATTTAAGTCGAGCCAAAAGCTATGCGCAGCGTCAAGATACAGAAAGAGCCGTTGGCGCACTCATCACAGCCTTGCGTCACCTTGGCACCAAGCCCTTAGCTTCGGATTTGCGCCCCGTCATGCGCGAAGCTGTTCAAGCTCTTGGGCGCAATGCCACCGTCAAAGAAATTTGGCCACATCCCATCAATTACCAGCCGGGGCAAGAAGCGCAGCTGTTAGCCCCTTTTGCACAAATATATAAAACCTTGCGCCAAGAAGTAGAAGAAGGCCGCGACGTTGCCAAAGCCCGAAAATTGCGTATAGACCAAACATTGAATGCCGGTATTAAACTCTTGCAACTAAACCGGGTGTCCGAAGCAGATGCCTGTTTTGCTGAAGCCGTAAAAAATTACAAAGACGAGCACGCTCTTTTTGGCATGATTGGCAAAGCACTTATGGAAGTTAACGAATTTCGCCGTGCGTATCCTTATCTTAAGCGCGGAGTAGAAGTTGCACCCCAAAATGCCAATGTGCAAAATTTGTATAAACAATGTTGCGAATTACGCGCTAAAAGCTAAACACAACAAAAATCATACACGAAACAAGGCCCTTAAGCATATATGATATACTTGAGGGTC
Source organism: uncultured Desulfovibrionaceae bacterium (assembly GCA_964369505.1). Taxonomy (GTDB): domain Bacteria; phylum Desulfobacterota; class Desulfovibrionia; order Desulfovibrionales; family Desulfovibrionaceae; genus CAYJAD01. The sequence goes on from CAYJGS010000001.1 coordinate 46,193, forward strand.
TTGTTTTTTTATGCGTAAAAGTGCCAAAGGTGCCGTAAAAAGCTTGCTTTTTTACAGAAAAGTTCTAGACTTTCTCTTAACACCTATGGGCAAAATATTTCGCATTTTTTTGAGACGCACACGTCAAAAAAGGCAATGCAAATCTTTTTGAGGAGGGATTTATGGGCGCAAGCACAATTAGATACATTCACGCAGCCGATTTACACCTTGACGCGGCTTTCATAGGCATAAGCCGTGAAGCCTATACAGAAAATTTAGGGCAAGAGCTGCACAAAGCGACATTTGTGGCTTTGGAACGTCTTGTGGCTTTGTGTCTGCAAGAAAAGCCCCATTTTCTTGTATTGGCTGGTGATATATATAATGTGAAAGATCAAAGCCTTAAAGCTCAACTTGCTCTGCGCGATGCTTGTCTTACCTTGGCAAAACACAACATTAATGTGTATATTGTCCATGGCAATCATGATCCCTTATCCTCGCGCTTACAAATGCTGCACTGGCCAGAAAATGTGTATACTTTTGGCCAAGATATAGAAAGCCATGTGGTAAAATTTCAAGAAAAGCCCATTGCTGTTGTGCACGGCATAAGCCATACCAATGAATATGAAGGCCGTAATTTAGCCAAAGATTTTGCACGGCGCAATGAACCGGAATATAAGAATATTTTCCAGCTTGGCCTTTTGCATTGCACCCTTGATACAGCCCAACATGTCGACCGCTATGCCCCCTGTACCCTTGATGATTTGCAAAAAACCGGATTAGACGCTTGGGCACTTGGGCATGTACATGAAAAAAAGATTATCCAAAAGAATCCCTTGGTGGCCTATGCCGGCAATACTCAAGGCTTGCATATCAACGAAGAAGGTCCCAGAGGTTGCTATCTTGTAACAGCAAAAGCCAAACAAGACGGCGGTTTTCATACGGAAGCACAATTCCACGCCCTGGGGCCTGTGGTTTGGGAAAAATGCCTTGTTGACCTTGAAGAAGTGCAGCAGTTTGATACAGCTGCACAGCTTATTTTAGACCATATAGACTTGTGCAAAGCGCAATTACCCATTTCTTGCTCCGGACTTATTGTGCGTATTATTTTAACGGGGCGCACAAACCTTGATGGACCTTTGCGTAATATTCAAGAACGCGCCGATCTTTTGCAGCACTTGCGAGCCCAATTGGCCGAAGGCTCCGCGCGCTCTGTTTCAAGCATTACTCAAGACCCACAAGTCAGCATTAAAGATATTCAAGTGGAAACCAGCCCCTTGCTCGATTTTGAAACCTTACGTAAACAAGATGATTTATTGGGTGAAACTTTGCGTTATTCACAAAAACTTTTGGAAAATGAGCAAGACGCGGCCGCTTTTGTGCAAAATATTTTAGCGCCTTTGTATGCGCATCCCAAAGCAAGGCACATTTTGGTAAATCCTCATAGCGAAGAAATACAAAACCTTCTGCAAGAAGCAGAGCGCCTTTGCGCAGACAGCATGGAGAATCGCTAATGCATATCCAATCTTTTCATATTGACGCTTTTGGCAAATTGTCTGATGTGGGTATTGAAGACTTGCCGCGCGGTTTGGTGGTCTTTCTTGGCAATAATGAGGCCGGCAAATCCACGTGCCTTGAATTTTTTCGCACCATGCTCACAGGCTATACCGCTTATGTCAAAGATATATATGAGCCCATGCACACCACTGATAATAAGGCCGGTGGCTCCATTGATTTGCATTCTTCAAGCTATGATTTGGTGCGCCTAACCCGCAGGCCCGGCAAGGGGCAAGGGCTCATGTGGCTTGCCGACCGCCAAGGCGAAGCCTTGGACACAAGTTTGCTTGATAAAATATTGGCCGGCGTTACGCGCGATGTATACCGCAATGTGTTTGGCTTTAGCCTTAATGAGCTGCAAGTTCTTGAATCTTTAAGCAGCGAAGAAGTGCGCCATGCTCTGTACGGCGCAAGCTTTGGCATGCATTTGCGTTCCCCAAGTACTGTACTTAAAGAACTCACCACACAAATGGAAAAGCGCTTTAAAAGCAGAGGCACCACGCCGCTTTTAAATATTACGCTTAAAGAATGGGAAGAAGTACAAAAGCATTTGCGCCATGTGCAAAACGAATGTGCACAATTTGACAGTTTGAGTTTGCAAAAAAAAGAATTGGAAGAAAAAATCTTTGGAATTCGCCAGCAAAAGAGCGATTTTGAACAGCAAAGGCGACAAGCCGAACGTCAATTGGGCGTTTGGAAACAATGGGATGAATGGCGAGCCACTGAACAACGCTTGGCACGTCTTGAGCCTGTGGCTGCATCCTTTCCTTCAGAGGGGCCTTCGCGCCTAGAAAAAGCACAACACATGGCCATGGAGGCCGCAAGGCGCATACAAACACAAGAAGAACGCTGCAAAAAAATTGAAGAAAGCATAAAACATGTGCCCATAAACGAAGCTTTGCTCGAGAAAAGACCAAGCCTACAGAGCTTGAGCGAGCGCAAAACTTCTTTCAGGCAAGCTCAAAGCTCTTTAGGGCCTGTTTCGGCACAAATTGTACGGCATGACACATTATTACAAGAACGTTTGGCCGACCTTGGGCCGGAATGGACTTGCGCGCGTATTCGCAGCATGAACCGCTCGCTCTTTATCCGCAGTGAACTTGAAAAATGCGCTTCGCATATCCAAGCCACCGAAGGTGCCCACAGTGCCGCCGCCAGTGCTTTGGAAAAAGCCAATATTACTACAGAAGAAGCCAAACACGCTGTGGAAATTGCCCGCACAAGCTATGCATCCATACCTGTGCCCATGGCTCTGTTAAATTTAGAAGAGCGTGAAGATATACGCCGCAGTTTGGCGCTCATAGAAAATGCGCAACAAACGCTGCAAGAAAAAGAACACGCTCTGCGCCAAGCAAAGCAAACCCTACGCCGCACTTTAAATCCCTTGCATATACGCCATCAAGATATGGAATTTGAACAGGAACAAAAAAACGGGCTTTTGCAAAAATTAGAAGGTCTTATGCAAAGCCGTGAGCAAGGTTTGCGTTTGGCTAAAGAAGCTCAAGAAGCCCGCAAAGAAACGCAAAACAGTGAAAGGGTTGTGCAACTTGCCCAAGAAGAAGAAGATACTTTGCGCTCTCGCCTTGACCGCACCCGCAAAAGCAAGGACGAAACTGCCGATGCTTCACGCAAAAGTGTGGACATGCGCACCAGTGCCGTGCGCACTTTGCGCCATTTGTGCAGCAGCCTTACCCTTGAAGAAGAACGCTTAAAAGAAATGAGCATGCGCCATGCCGAAGCTGTGGCGCCTGAACCTGTAAAAAGCATTTTGCTTATGCTCATTGGGCTTATTGTTGTGGTTGCCGGACTTGCGGGCTTGCTCATGCCCCTCTATTTTGGCATACACGAAATCCAAATAACCAAGCGATTGGTATTGCCGCTTACTCAATTTACCAGTTATTTTGTTGTGGTGGCCGGTGCCGCTTTTCTTGCAGGCGGCATGCCACGTTCAGGCCCTGAAAACGAACGCTTTAAAAGAGAACAAAAAAGTCTTGAAGAGCGCATGGCTACGCAAAAAAACCGTATTTTGGAATTAGAAGGTCGTATCCAAGAGCAATGCGTATTGGCAGAAGTGCCGGATGCTGATCCCATTTCCCTTGATGCTGTAGAGCTTGTGCTTGAAGAAGAAAGGCAAAAGTGCAGCACCGACGAAAGACTCAGTGTTGAATTGTTGGAATTGGAAAAAGAATACACAGATATAACTTCAAAAACTCAAATAAAAAGACATATATTTGGGCAATTACAAAATGCCGAACAGCAAACACTGCATAAATGGCATAACCTTTTGCGCGCGCACGGCATAGATACAGTGCCTTCACCCGACGCGGCAGAAGCTTTTTTTGCTAGGGTAGAAGCCGCCATTGTGGCTCAAGAAGCCTTGCAAAGCTTACAGCTTGAAACAGAACAATTGGAACGCCAAATTAAAGAGCGCATTCGTAAATTAGCAAGCTATGCCCCCATTGCCGCCGGCCTTCATAAATATCAAGAAGAGCATCCGGAAATTCTACAATTCGAAGAAAGCTCTACTCAAGAAGCAGAAGCATCTTTAACAGCAACACCTGCTCTAGAGGCAGAACATCTTATGGAGCTTGAACAAGTTGTAACAGACGAAACGGCGCCACAAGAATGGACAGTACTGCAAGTTATTACGGTTACGCAACGCGTGCTTGACGCATGTCGTTTGGCCGACGAAGCTGAAGCTGAGCGCGTAAAAGCTCAAACAGCTCTTGATAATGCCGGTTATAGCGAAGATATGGCTTTGCGAGCTCAAGCCGAGGCCATGGCCACGCTGCAGCAGTGCGAAAAAACCCTTGCCGAAGCGCGAGAATCTTGGAAAAGCAATTTGCAAGAACTTGGCATAGGTATGGATGTGGAGCCAAGCATGCTCAGAGCTGCTCTTGAATGCATGGAAAACTGCTTAAATATTGAAAGTGAAATCCTTAAATTAAAAGAAGAATACGAGCGCTTGGAAAAAGAATGCCAAGCCCTGATACTTCCGCTGCAAGGTATTTTAGAAGAATTGCAATGGGAACTTCCCACTGAAAGCACAGATGCAGAAGAACATACCGAGCTTGTCGGCATTCCCTATCAAGAAGACTGGATAGGCACCCTTGATACCATTTTGCACCATGCCCAAGCGGCAAGAGAAAATAAACAAGCTTATGAACAATACGCAAGTCAGCTTATCACGTATGAAGAAGAATTGCACGAAGCCCAAAGGCAATTGCAAGATGCCAATGTTATGCAAGCAGAACTTTTGCGCTTAGCCGAAGCTTCAGATAGTGAAAACTTTTTACATCTTGCCGCCATACTTAAGCAAAAAGAAGAATTTTTGCAGCGCAAAGCCGACCTTGAAGACGCCTTACGCCTTGCTGCCGGTCAACAAGAATTTGAAGAATTTCTCACATCTTTCACAGAAACCGATGAACAAGAACGCGAGACATATATTCAAGAAATGGAAAAAAACCTGCAAGCATGCAGCCTTGAAGAAGAAGAAAGCGTTACCACTTTGGCCGATGTCAATGCCACCTTGCGTACTTTAAGCACCAGCGATCAATTGGCAAAACTTCGCCAAAAAGAAAAAAACTTACAAGAAAGCTTGCACAATGGCGCCAAAGATTGGGCAAGATATGCTTTGGCAAGACAGCTTATTTTACAAGCCAAACATAATTTTGAATTGGAAAGACAACCCCAAGTCATACGTATGGCTTCGGAAATATTCCAAAAAATCACGGCGGGACGCTGGAAAAGCATTAGTGCTTCTCTGGAAGAATCAAGCCTTTATGTGTTACCGCCACACGGTGAACCCGTTTCGCCCGTTATTTTAAGCCGCGGCACCCAAGAACAACTCTATCTTTCTTTGCGCCTTGCCTATATCCGTAACCATGCAGAACATGCGGCGGCCTTGCCCATTATTATGGACGATGTGCTTGTAAACTTTGACCCCCAAAGGGCAGAGCGCACGGCTCATGCCTTACTACACTTGTGTGAAGAACCCCATGCCCATCAGGTGCTCTTTTTCACTTGTCATCCGCATATTGCCGATATGCTGCAAGAAAAAAGCGCGCAAAGTCAGCGTTATATTGTGGAAGATGGAAACATTCTGAAGGCTTAAATAGAGTAGTGTATAGACAAAAGAGGAATTTATGTACAAAAGCGCCCCTTGTATAATAACAAAGGGCGCTTTAGACGGGAGAGGCCGGCGCACACTATGTGAAAACTCTGCACGATTATTTTTACATAAAATTTACTGTCCAGAGCAAAAGGCACAAAAATCAATCATTTAACGGGCAAGCAAAGCTCGCTCTATTCTTGATTTTTGGTCGCATTGACTGTCGTCAACGCTCCGTGAGACCCTACGCAATGAATTGCGAAGAGGTCTCCATGTGCGAAAAACCTTTGTGACGGCAAAGGTCTGCCAAACTCCATAGGCTGTACCTAAATACTATATTCGGCAGAAAGCCAAAGAACTTTAGATTTTTTATTTCTTTTTATTGGGTTGCTGTGCTTTTAAATATTCTTTGGCATTTTTATCGCCATTTTTGGCCGCAAGTTTGTACCATTTTTCGGCTTCGGCAATATTGCGCTCCACACCATTGCCTTGTTCATACATATAGCCAAGGCTGAATTGCGCGGCAGCGTCGTTTTGTTCGGCAGCCAAGCGATACCATTTCACCGCATCGGCATAATTTTGCGCCACGCCGCGGCCTTCTTCATACATAAAACCTAAATTATATTGTGCGGGTGCATAGCCTTGATTGGCAGATTTTACATAATATTCCAAAGCGTTTTTGTAATCTTGGGCATAGCCGCGACCTTCTAAGTACATAAAACCAAGGTTATTTTCGGCCATGGCATGCCCTTGTTCTGCCGCTTTTTGAAACCAATGCACAGCCCTTGTATCACTTTGTTCTGTGCCTTTAGCGTTTAAATACATCCACCCAAGAGAATATTGTGCCTCGGCAAGTCCTTGCTCTGCGGCCTTGGTATACCAAGTAAGTGCTTCTTTTTCATTTTTTTTCACACCTCGCCCCATGGCGTACATATAACCTAAATTATATTGCGCCACGGCATGTCCCCCTTCAGAAGCTTTTTTGAACCACTTTATGGCCGAAGGATAATCTTTTTTGGTGCCGCGCCCTGCCGCCAAAGCGCCGCCAAAGCTGTTTTGTGCGCTCACATCTCCGGCTTTGGCCGCTTTTTCATACCAAATGGCGGCATTATATACGTTCTTTTTTACACCTTGGCCCGCTTCGTACAAGCGCCCTACAAAATACATGGCTTCGGCATTGCCTTCTTTGGCCATGGGTTGCAAAATTTGAAAAGCCTTTGTAAAGTCGTGCTGTTCCAAAGCTTTTTGCGCATCTTCAAGGCTGGCCGCCCACAAAAAACTTTGCGTCATAAAAATTTGCCCCACCAAAAACATTCCTAAGAGAATTTTTTTCACAGAAATCATCCTTTATCTTTAAAATAAGTGCAATAATGTTTTTGAAAATCAATGATAATCATTTTTGCATTGTGCTTTTTTATGCCATTTTTTAAACATAACACCTATGCAAAGCCAAGGTGCAAGTTTTATTTTTACGAACAGTTAAGCCTTTTTATTGTTAACACAATTATTCCAAATCGTATTTTTTCAATTTATTGTGCAATGTGGCTCGCGTAATGCCAAGTCTGCGGGCAGCTTCGCTTTTATTTGCATCCACCAAGCGCAAGGTTTCTTCTATGTGAAGTCGTTCCAATTCGTCAAGGGAAAGACTTGCCAAAGAAAGCCCTGTACCTTCCTGCAAGGCGGAAAAATCGCCCCGTTCTAAAGCCGAATCCAAAGTGGTATTTTCTGACATCATGCTCAAAGGTAATTCACGCTCGGTTATGGTGTCTTCAATGCACAAAATAACGGCGCGCTCCACGGCATTTTCCAATTCGCGCACATTGCCGGGCCAGGCATAACGCAGCATGGTGTCCATGGCCTGTTGTGAAAAGCCTTTAATGCTCTTGCGGTTTCTTTGGGTAAAGCGTTCTAAAAAATGCGTGGCAAGCACAGGTATATCTTCTTTACGTTGGCGCAAAGAGGGTACTTCTATGGTGATGACATTCAAACGAAAATACAAATCTTCGCGAAAATTACGCTCGCGTACTTCTTTAAGTAAATCTCTGTTGGTGGCAGCCATTACGCGCACATCCACCTTTATGGGCGTGTCAGACCCCACGCGTTGTACTTCGCCTTCTTGCAAAGCACGTAAAAGTTTTGCTTGTAAAAGCAAGGGCATTTCGCCTATTTCATCCAAAAATAATGTACCGCCATGCGCCTGTACAAAGCGCCCTTGGCGTTGTTTATCCGCACCGGTAAAAGCTCCGCGCTCATGCCCAAACAATTCTGATTCCAAAAGATTTTCAGATAATGCCGCACAATTCACCGTCACTAAAGGTTTTTCTGCCCTATGGCTACCCTCGTGCAAGGCCTTGGCCACCAATTCTTTGCCTGTGCCGGATTCGCCGGTAATGAGCACCGTTGCCTCAGAGGCCGCCACCGTAACAATAAGATGGCGCATGTCTTCCATAGATTTACTGCGCCCCAAAATTCCGGGCACTTGACTTGCTTCTGAAAGCTGGCGGCGTAATTCTTTATTTTCTACAGATAAACGGCTGTGCTGCAAAGCACGCTCTAAAGTTGCTTTTAATACGTCAAAATCCAAAGGTTTTATAAGATAATCATATGCACCCAAGCGCAAAGCCTCTACAGCATTTTCTACAGAAGAAAAGGCCGTCATAAGAATTACAGGCAGCACAGGATTATAGTCTAAAATACCGCGTAAGGCATCTATGCCGCTCATGCGTGCCATGCGCACATCGGTGAGCACCACGTCAAAGGGCTGTTCGCGCACTATGGCAACAGCTTCATCTCCATCACTCACTAATTCTACAGTATATCCCCACGAGCGCAAAAGCGTGCACAGCATGCTGCCGTGCGCGGCATCGTCATCAACTATTAAAATGGTATGGGTCATTAGGTGCTCTCCTGTGAAGTCAAGGGGGCAAGGGGTATGAGTATTTTAAAAGTCGTTCCCGTATGCTTTTTGGATGAAGGTTTTTTGGATTTAGATAATAATGGTTTAGTTGTGGGCATGTTGGCAGCGTTCACCGACTGCACGCTAATGCTTGCCCCATGCGCTTCTAGTATCTTATGCACCGTAGCAAGGCCAAGCCCTGTACCGTGCCCCTTGGTGGTAAAATACGGATCAAAAATATGCGCCAAATGTTCCTTGGCTATACCTTGTCCTGTGTCTTTTATCTCTAAAGTAAGCCCATGTTTAGCACGCGCGTACATAATTAAATACAAATGCCCCCCTTCGGGCATGGCTTCAATGGCATTTAAGCAAATATTAAGCAAGGCTTGTCCAAAACGGTCCACGTCCACCAAAACCTTGGGCAAAGGTCGACGCGAGCGGCGCACGTGCAGTTGCACACCATTTTTGTTGGCATCTTGTTGCACAAGGCGCATGATATGTTCCACCACCACGGCCATGTCGGTGGGCACAGCTTGAATGTCCGTTGGGCGAGAAAGCCCAATAAGGTCAGTTATTACCCTGTTTAAACGGTCCACTTCGCGCACCATCACATGCGCGGCTTGCCTGTCTTCACTTCCTTCGGCAAAACGCTGCCCAAAATATGTGGCATATCCCTTGATAGAGCTTAAAGGATTCCGAATTTCATGGGCAACACCTGCGGCCAGATTGCCTATGGCGGCCATTTTTTCTTTGCGTGCAACCTCTGCTTCTAGCTGGCGCACTTGTCCCTCTGCCGCATGCTGCCTTTGTCGCGATTCCTGCGCTCTTTGCGCATAATATAAAGAAAGCAACAAAGCCATACCCACTAAAACGCCGCCGCCGCCCAATGCCCAAAGCTGCATGCGGCTCTGGGCTTGGCTGCGCTCTAAGGGGCCTATGTCTAAGCCTAGAAAAATAAGCGGTTGTGCTATGTTACGCGCATTTTGTGCAGTATTATCTCGAGGCGGTCGCCGAAAATCCGGACGAGGCGGCCTGGGCATATTTTTTTCACGTTCTTTTCTTATGAGGGGCATCATAAAAGGCCTGTATACCACAAAGGAACGCGTGCCCTCGGTTTTTGCCATAAACCAACGTACTTGCTCCTCTTCATCAATTTCTGAAATGTTTTGCAGTAACTCTTTGTTAGCTTCTTGTCCGTCTATTTCTAATATCTGACCAAGGCGTCCGGGTAAGTTGTGGGTTAAAATGGTGCCGTCCGGCAAAACAATGGCGATAAAGCGCACATCACCGCCAACCATTTCTTGCAAAGAACGCTGCAATTGCAAAGGACGTCGCTCGCGTATGGCTATGCGCATGGTATTTTCTACAGCCTGCACAAGGGCGGCACCTTCGCCAGTCAAAAGTTTTATGGTGGTGGATTCATTTTGCCCAATGGATACAGCGGTAAGTGCTATAACTACAAGCATAAGCAAGCCTGTGGCTCCCAAAACGGGCCACATGGTCAAAAAAGCTCGACCAGGCTGTGTGTTGGACGACACATCAGATTGAAATGCTTTGCTTTTAGAAGTGCTGGGCATGGGTTGGCTTTGTTCATGTTGTAAAGACGCAGCCCCATGAAGATCGTGTTGGTCTTTCATAAGCAAAGCATAGCCATACAAGGAGCATTAGACAAGTAGAAAAGATTTGCTCGCGGAGGAAATTGTTTTCGCGAAATATGGCACGATTTTTGCTTTTGTTTTGTCGGGGAAGTAGAAAACTTTTTACCAAAAATGAAAATTAGTTACATATGCGCATTGCGAAAATACGCATAAAAATATATCTACAATAACAGGACGCAATTATGAAGCAATATACAATATATATAGGACTTTTGGCTTTGGCGGCTTTTGGCTTGGCTTTTAGTGTGCAGGCTAAAGAGCACAATACCATGCGTTGGACACAAGAACTTTCTGAAAAGCAAATCCGCATGGCTACAGATATTATTGATGCAATGAAACCACAAGTGCAAACATTACGCGAAGATGTGCGCAATAAAATGCAAGCACTTAAAGAATTTCATTATACAGACATCGAAGATCATAATGAATTGGCTAGGCTTGGGCACGAATTGCAACAGTCTCGTGAAGCTTTGCGTAATGTTCTTTTAGAGTTGGACGCGCGTCTTTTGCAAGAAGTTGGGGTTTCCTTGCACGAAGCTTATAGAGGGCGCAATTGTGAAAGCCTTACGGAAGCAAAGCACAGCTCAGCTCGCCCACTATTTATGACTACTAATGTGCAAAACCATAACCCCCACCATCAAGAATAAAAAATCCGCTCATAAATCTGTTAATACCGCTCGCAAATTATTTGTGGGCGGTTTTTTTGTGCAATGTACACGAAACCTTTTCTGTCTAAAAAAAATACACCTGCATAAAATTTATACACTGGAAAAATGCTTGTGTATAAAATTTAGTAAGTCCCTTCAAGTGGCGGATTTGTAATTTTATATTTAATTTCAATAGAATACGCCATTGAACAGCTTTGGCACGCACCTTGCTATTACCAAGGCACAGGGACAAACCCTTAATAAGCTGCTCAAGCAGAAAGACGAACCCTAAGGAGATATATATGACTACGAAAAAAATTCTTGTTCCCGCTCTTGTGGCTGCCATGCTTTGCGGTGGTGCCGTAATGAGCACTGATGCTGAAGCCCGCGGCGGATTTCATGGTGGGCAATGTGGCAACTATCAAAGTAACCTTACTGACGAACAACGCGCCAAGGCTCGTGAGCTTGTCATGCAGTCTAAAAAAGCCAACGAAGATTTGCGCAACAGCATTTTTGTAAAAGAAAATGAACTTCGCGCCCTGCATAATGCCACCAATCCTGATGTGCAAGCTGTGTCTAAGGCTGCATCTGAATTAACCGCGTTACGCCAGCAATTACGCGATGCTCGCGAAAAATTGGGCAAAGATATTGATACAGCCCTTGGACTTGAGCCCGGCACACATGCCTTTTTGGGGCAAGGTAACCACCGCGGTGAAGGCAAACATAGATCATATGGGCAAGGACATGGACGCGATGACCGCCGCGGTAGACAACACGGGTATGGTGGCGGCCAACACATGGGAAATGGACATTATTAAAAATATATCAGCAATAAATATACAAACAACAATATACTAATATAACAGCGGATAACGCTTAACTATATACGGAATGCGGCTTCATCCACCGCATAGGTAACGAAATAAACCTTTAACCTCCTCCTTTTATAAACCCAAATACAACTCCTCATGTGGCCGTCGCGTTCTGCGACGGCCAAGGCTTTTTTAGCAATGCTAACTAAATTTTAAAAAATCCATAATAAAAATATTTTGTTAAATATGCGCACCATTTTTTAGATACACAAAAAACAACGAAAATAAAAATAATGAGCAGCCTGTAGTTTTTTGAAAATTGCTATTTTTATAAAAATAAACTAGCTCTATCTTTCTAATTTAGTACAAGTTTTTGTAAAAATAAACCTACAGTTTTAATTTTATTAAAAAAAATACATTTTATAGCTTGACAACCTCAAGCTAACACCATATTGTCTCCTTTCTGGTTAACAAAAACCACATGTCGCGGGGTGGAGCAGCACGGTAGCTCGTCGGGCTCATAACCCGAAGGTCG
>CAYJGS010000002.1:0-38054 GCA_964369505.1 uncultured Desulfovibrionaceae bacterium
CCATTTCTTGTGGCCAACCTTCTGGGTCGCCGATAATCCAATTTAAGGTATTGGTATCGTAATCAATATTAACCACAGCGTCTTGGTGACGCCCAGAAAGGGTGACAGAATTTGTTTTTTTGTCATACCAAAGAGCATTATTATGGAACCAGTCGTGCGGGTCTTGACTACCAGAACCTCCCACATTTTGTGGTAAAAATTCTTTAAAATCCCAAGAGCGTAATACTTTGCCTGTGTTACGGTCAAGCAGCACCATAACGTCTTCCACAGTATCGGTATGAAAATCTTGTGTAAGTGCTAAGATATTACCGTCTTCCATTTCAAAATGGTCGTGATGATAATCACCAGGGATACGGAATTCGTTATAAATCTTACCCAGCATGTTTAATTCCATGATACCCGTAACATTATAGGGCATACGGCTAAAACGGTCTGTTCCCGTAAAAATATTACCATTTTTAAAACGTTTAATATCAAATGTGGTATACAGCGTAAGCAACCAACGGATATTCCCTTTATAATCATACGCAGTGGGCAAAAATTTTCCAGAAGGAGATAAGAACATAAAGTTATTGCCAAAATAATCCATAGATGTGTTGATGTTGCGACAACGGCAAGCATCCTTGGGCAGAGCGCCTGTACTGATAGTAAAGGTGTGCTCTACGCCATTATTTAAAGCTACCGTAACTTTATTATCATATTCTTCATACAAACCTACCACTGGAATAGCGTGCGATGTGCCGGCTTTAAAGGTATGGCTTATATTTTCGCGTGCATTATTTTTGCCATGCACAGTAAGTGTTGCTTGGCAAGAAGAGTCTGTCTTAAAAAGAATAAGAGCAGCTAAAGGATTAATAAGATAAGGGTTAAGCAAAACATGCGCATTTTCTAAATCAGGATTTTCTTCTTCAAATTTTGCTAAAAATGCTGTTTCTGCTTTATTTTGAGCACTTATCACGTGCTCTTCACAGGTATACACTACATTCTTTTTCATTTTAACCTCAAAATAATAATTAAATAATACAATTACAGTGTGAATGTATTTAATGGGAAAAGAATATTATGCGTATAAAAATTCTTTTCCCATACCTCCATCCTTTTGATAGCAATTCCAGATATTACTATAAGAAAAACCATTCACCCCTTTAAAAAAGGTTTATGGCTAAAGGAATTCCCACCGCAAACATACAAAGAAGTATGATTACGGAAAATATAAATGCATAGCGCGTGGCATGATTGGCATCTATCCAATCTTTATTAGCAAAAAGCATAGCCGCAAATGGAGAGGCCGCAGGGGTAATGGCAGCAATCATGATGGTGAAAAAGAAGCATGCCAACAAAGGATTTGGCGGCACGCCAAGAGCGTCACACATGGCTAAGAGAACGGGCGTCAACATAATACCCGAGGCACCAGAATTGGAAAAATTCGTTACTAACAGTGCAATAACACAGGTAGCCATAATAAGTGGCGTATAAGACATGCCTCCCAAAAGATTACGCAAACCGTATTCTAAGTACAGCGTAATACGAGCATCTTTATGTACCATGGCAGCACCTAGTAAAAAAGCAACCGCAATAAGAAAGAAAATACCCCATGGGAAACCGGGACCAAATTCGCGTAAATCAGCTATGGGCTCACCCTTATAATGAATAAAAGTCATGGCAAATATGATAATCATAGTACCACCAAGCATATTGTGCGATATAAATGCCCCAAGGCCGCTTTCTCTACCTATAATACCTGGCAATAACATCCAAGCAGCAAAAGCACCTAAAAAGAAAATTATGCTCTTTTGCTTCCAAGTCATGGGAGGAAGTGGATTTTTTTTAAGTTCTTCGGTATTAAAATTGCGCAAAGCACTAACATCAGGCTTTGCAATAAAGCGTATGTAAGAAAAAATAGCCAGAGTTGCCGTCACCGAAACAGAAAAGCCAAAAAGAAGAAATTTTGCCAAATTAATGGGTTCTATATTTTGGGCAGGATTATTGGCACTCAAGACCATAAGGTTGGAAAGCAAAAAGAAAGATCCGTCCTTAATAGGATCTGTGGCAAAACTCAATAAAATCATCATAAGGCTTGCAACAACCATAATAGAAACGTAAGGATCGCCTTTTTTAAAACCCGCTTGCTCAAAAATAACATACAATGTTGGCCACATAATAAACACAGAGCTGATTTGGCCAAGACAAGCAACTGCATAGCAAGTTACAAGCAAAACAAAAGTCAGCACCCATGGGCGGCCATTCACAATGGGCAATGTTACTAAAAAGCGAGCAAGATACACAGCGATATTGGCACGAACTAAAATTGCCGCAAAAAGCAATAAGAACACAATATATACAATTAAAGGGTTACCAAAAAATTGCACAAGCACTTGCGGCATGGGAGCATAATCACTAAAACCTAATAAAATAACGCTTAAAATACTTGGCCATACAATATGTACAGTACTCCATAAATATACCACACCGAGAAATAATCCAATAATATTCATACCAAAAGGCGGAATAGCAAGTAAAAGCCCACCGTCTACCGCGGGAAGACCTAAATTGATAAGACGCTCACTTGACTCCACAACCATAGAAGGCCCTGGGATAAAACGTCCAAAAAGCATGAGCGATATGCCAATAATGGTATGCACAATTTGAGCTACAGAAATACTGTTTTCCACTTGTTCTTTTACTGCTTGTCCAGACATGATTTAACCTTTTAATTTAATAAATTACCAAGCGTTTCCGCTATTTTGTATAGTAGTAAATCATGTAAGGCCAAGAGTAAAGTAGCTCGGGCTACATTGTGAATATTTTAGCGAGATATATGAGAAGAGTTATGATACTAGATTATCAGGCTGTTGAAAAAGTGCAATTTGCGTCGGCAGATTACTTTTTTGTTCGTTGCATGGGCCATAAGAGCCCAATGCTTCCTCAAAAAAAGCAATCTTTCTTGCGCCTTACACTTTTTGAACCGCCTGAGAAAAACGAAGATTTTGATTTTTTAAAAAATACTTTGTTTGAAACGATTTTTTCAACAGGCTGTTATGTGGTAGTGAAAAACTCCCTTATCCATTAATGATAAAATCGGTTAATTCTTTAACATCACACGAATGGAATATAGTTTCTAAAGGGATATTTTTAAGAACAAAGGCTAAATCTTGTGCCGTATATTTTATACCGCACAGGGATTTTTCAAGTTTTTCGATATCAAAATCAGCCGAAGTTTCATTACTTCCTGCAAAAACACCGGAAAAGAAATCGCCAAAAATGCGGCATTCTATAATATACCCCTGCGCAACGGTAAACAAAAACTCCACTTTTCCCCAAGGAAATCTTTTGGTTTTTTGCTCTGCAAATTGAGGGGAAGCACCATAAATCCACTCCCAAGAAGCATATTTTTCATCTCGCAAGCGGGTAATTTCCATAATATCTGCATAACTTGGTGAGTAAAAACTGTGTTCCGGTAAGTTTTCAATGATAGTATCACGAATAAAGGCAGGGGTGAGTGCTGGCTCATGGGGAAATTTTTGCGCATAATGCTCTGCTAAGTTCCCCACACGTTGCCGCACAGACTGTATGCCCTTGGTAACATATTTTGACGGGTCAACATTAAGTGCCTTTGATAGCACTTCTAAATCCGTATCCACCAAGATACATCCATGGTGTAAACAGCGCTTTTTTTGCGAACAATGCGCAAGCCCTGCCACCTTGACACCGTGCAGCATAAGGTCATTGCGGCCGGAAAAATCCACTTGAAGCCCCATATTTTGCAAAGCAGCGGCAATAGGTTTTCCCATCTCGCTAAAAGAAGGAAAATGCCTATTGCCACCTAAATAATGGATAAATGTATAATTCAGCGTTCCAAGGTCGTGGTAAACTGCCCCGCCCCCCGTTATTCTGCGCACCACATCAATATTGTTTGCGCATATATATTGTGTATTTATTTCTTGATAGGCATTTTGAAATCTTCCCACAACTATGCAGGGTTTATTTTGCCAAAATATGCCATAACCTTCGTGGCCTTCAGGTATATTTTGCAAAAAATATTCTTCAAAAGCCAGATTAAATGCTGGGTCGGTAGAATTATTTATTATCCATTGCATATACAATCCTACATCTTATGTATGCATAAGCCTTCCACATCGTGGGCAGCTTCCATGATAATTTCATTCACCGTGGGGTGTGGATGAATGGCACTGGCAAGATCTTCGACGGTGCCTTCTGCTTGCATGGTAGCGACTATTTCGCCAATCATGTCTGTTGCTGTGGGGGCAACCATATGGCACCCTAATATTTTTCCAGTTTTTGCATGGGTGATGAGTTTGCAAAAACCGTCACTTTCACCCAAAATCATGGACTTACCATTGGCTGCCACAGGAAATGAACCTATTTTTATATCATCTCCTTGATTTCTTGCTTCTTGTTCTGTAAGGCCCACACAAGCAATTTCTGGCGAAGTATATACACAAGCAGGCACAATGTCATAACGCATATGCTTAAGCTTACCTGCGGCATTATGCGCGGCAACAATGCCTTGAGCGCTGGCCACGTGTGCCAATTGAATTTTACCCGTACAATCACCAATGGCGTATACATTGGGCACATTAGTACGCATTTGGTCATCCACAGTAATGCTTTGCTTTTGTATATCCAAGCCGCTGTTTTCAAGCCCCGCCGTCACGGGTTTACGCCCTGTGGCCATAATCACAATATCAGCAGAAACTTTTTCTAGCTTGCCGTCCAATTCATAGGCAACGGTCTTTTGTTCTCCGTCTTCTATGCCGGTAACCTTGGCATTGGTGTGTATTACCACCCCGTTTTTCTTGAATCTTTTTGTCATCAAGTTCACAACATCTGCATCTAAACCAGTAAGCACAGTGGGCATAAATTCAAGTATAGTAACAGGAATTTGCAAATCATTATAAAAAGAAGCAAATTCCATCCCTATAACACCACCACCGATAATAATCACAGATTTTGGAGCTTCGGTAAGTTCTAAAGTCTTGGTGGAGCACAAAACATTGGGTAAATCTGCGCCCGAAATAGGCAGTATATTAGGTTCGGCACCTGTGGCCACAATAATAGAACTAGCCTGAATATGTCTATCACCGGCCACAATGGTGTTATCTGCTTCTAAAGTAGCTTCAGCAAAAACAACTTCCACACCGGCAGCCTTAAGCAGCCCTTCCACACCGCCCCTTAAACGGCGCACCATTGAGTCTTTACGTTTGGCAATGGCCGCATAATCATAAGACACATCAGAAGCTTGAATGCCCAATTTTTTACAATTTTTCACAGCATGAAACGTATGTGCAGATTGCAAAAGGCTTTTTGTAGGAATACAACCGCAATTAAGGCATGTTCCGCCCATTTTTTCTTTTTCAATAAGTACGGTTTTAAGCCCAAGCTTTGCGCCACAAATGGCCGCAACATATCCCCCGGGACCTCCACCAATAACAGCTAATTGATACTCATTCATTATTATTAAACTCTCCGTTAAAATAGATGCAAAAAAACTATCAGTATACATATCTGAATTGAGCGTTTTTAAACATGCTTGTGTCGCAATATCTTTAATATATTCAGACAAGCCACGCAAGTTTAGATATTTAGTATTACAATAAACTTTTATCTTGAGCACTTGCTTGAAGCAGGATATTGGATTTTAAACAATATACATTGGGCAAAGGACATTGCAGTGCCAGATACACATAATATACACATTGTGCATACATCAGATGCGCATGCAGATTTCACCAAGGGCATACATATTTGGACATCACTTTTGCGCGAACAAAAGGATATTTTCCAAGGAAATACAAACTATACAAACTTTTGGTATAATGGGCAAAAATATAAGGCAGCTGCGAGTTTTTCTCTTGAAGAATATCAACAACTCCAAAACTTTAAAAGTCACAAAGCAGCAAGTTTATTTGCCACAAGCCACCTTATGCTACGCCTTGCCTTACAAAAAATACTCCCTCAAATGCCACGCACACAATCTTTTCTTATAGAAGACAAAGGAAAACCTTATATTCCGCCAGAATACAACTCTAAAAACGTGCATTTTTCACTTTCGCACGCCTGGCCGGTGGCAGGAGTTGCCTTAGCAACACAGCAAGCCTGCGGCTTAGATGTGGAAATGAGCTACGCAGGAACACAGTGGCAAGACTTGGCGAAAAACTGCCTTCAAAATCAAGAAACACAATATATTAGCTCTTGTTCTGACCCTGCAAGCGCTTTTATTCATTGCTGGACACGTAAAGAAGCGGCGGCCAAAGCTCTTGGACTGGGCTTACACTGGGATTTTGCCAGTTTTTGCATTTGCCCCATAAACAATAGCGTATTGTGCCCGCAAAAAAAAGAGCGCATTTATGTAAGAAGCGTACATCTATCTGCGCTATATCCTACTTTAGACGGTTGGCTTTCCATCGCTTGCTCCACAGATAATGCCTTAGCGCCTGTGTATATTTATCCTCAACAAAATGTTTGATAGATAGTGTCGTCAAATGCGCCTTTTTACATATCTCTGCGTCAGATTTCGCTTATTTTTTCGGTCAAGTATGAGAAGAATACACTCCCTCAAAATAAGTTCATCTTCCTTCCTACCCGAAGGGCGCCGAAGGCGTAGCCGTTAGGTGAGAAAAGCGAACCTTACGGATATAGAGAGCAACGCGATATACGCAAAAATTCGCTATTTGACGACACTATCTAGTAATTAAATGAGAGTCCTGCACAATTATTTTTTATTAAATTAAACTTAAAATACTGCAAATACCCAAATAATACCATTTCGCAATTACATTTAAAAAAATATTGATATTCCATACTTAGCGTGTTAGCATGGCTATGCAAACAGAAGAACTGAAAAAGGCCTTACGTGAAACATCAATAAATTTAAACGCTTTGCATGCACTCCACACATAAGAGAAACACTATGCAACTGCCTACTCTGCGCCTTGCTCAAAAAATAGCCGGAACCATTACCTTCTTGAGTCTTTGCACCGCGCTCTTGCTCACCGTGGTGCTTGGGCAAGAAATAGAAAATCATGCCCAAAAAAATGGTGCTGCGCTGCTCGAATCTGTGTCAGAGCACATTAAAAGCAGCCTTAAAAATAATTATATCCACTATAAAAGCATAGCAAATACCTCTTCCAAAAACTACGAACAAAGACAAAAATTTTGGCACAGCATTATTGATAATACGCTGAGTAACTTACCTAAAAACATAGAAGCTATCATCCTTGATGCTCAAGGAAATATCTTATTTCCTCAAAAATTAAAACGAGACATAAGCCTTGGCATGCGCCAAAAAGCCATACAAGGCGCTGAACTTGACGCCACTATTGTAAAAACCTCTCAAGGTAGCATCACAGGTATCACCCGTACCCTTCTGCCAAATACGTATTATTTAAGCCTTTACTACTTTAACGATTCACTTAAAGATATCTTATGGGAACGTCAACTTTTGCTCATGCAAGTAACCCTAAGCATTGTTGTTTTAGGTATCATACTGGCTTTACTTTTAAGTAGGCACCTTTCAAAACCTCTGCAAGACTTAAACAACGCCGCCATCTTATTACCCAACATTGACCTAAACACCGAAAAAATCTGGAAAACACTTCCCATACTTCCTTTAGACCGCAAAGATGAAATCGGCACTTTAGCCCATTCATTTCAATATATGGTAGATACCATACAGCATAATATGGCTGAAAAGTTAAAACTTACCGCAGAAAAAGAAAGGGTAGAAAGTGAACTGCACTTGGCCCATACCATACAGCAAAATATGCTGCCTAAAAACTTTAACGCGCCTCACACCCATGCATTGCAAGTGCACGGCCTTTTATTACCGGCACGCCAAGTGGGCGGCGACCTTTTTGACGCATTTTGGTTAGATGAAGATCATTTTTGTTTTGCCATAGGCGATGTTTCAGATAAAGGTGTGCCCGCTGCCCTTTTTATGAGCATTACCCTAACCCTTCTCCGCTCACTCATGCGCCAAGGTGATACAAAAAATGCTCCTGCAAAAACTTTAGAGTATATTAACAATACATTATGCCAAGATAATAACAGCAATATGTTTGTAAGCCTACTTCTTGGAGTATTGCATACTAAAACAGGGCACATGGTCTTTGCCAATGCAGGGCACACCCCTCCCATTTGCGTAAAAAGCGATGGTACTTGTTTTGATTTGCCTACCCATAAAGAAATGGTTGCTGCCAGTTTTGAAGATATAGAATACACTACTATTCAATATACTTTAGAAAATGGCGATCGTATCTTCTTGTATACCGACGGTGTTAACGAAGCTATCAATGCCACAGGGCAAAGATTTGGAACAAATGCCCTATATGCCCTATTGCAAAACACTCAAAACACTGACCCCAAAGAGTTAAACAGCAACATTCTTAAAAAAATTCAAGCATTTAGCATCAACACGCCTCAGTACGACGATATCACTTTGTTAAATTTTTTATGGACTCAGCCTTAAGGCTGAAAAAAAAATCCTAAAAATTTCAGCATATTATTTTTTTTTGCTAAAAAAAAATAATTTTTTCTTTGTAGGTTTTTTTGGCGGTGCTATACATAAATCAACTTAATGAAACAGGGCATCTAAATGCACCATGACATTACAAAACTCAAAGCGAGGAAACAATGAACAAAATGTGTGAAGAATCTCAAGAACTCGTTGATCGTTGCAAGAAAAAACTTGTAGCCTTAGAAAACAAGCTCGAAGCACAACGCGCTACTTTACGTAATTTACGCCGCATGGCTAAGGAATTGGTTCCAGAATTTGAAACCATGCAAGCTCCAGAAAATCTGCCCCCAGAATTTCAAAAGCAGCTCAATGATACTTTACGTGAAATTGACGCCATAAATCACAGCATGACCAAGGGGCAAACAAGTGCAGCTGGTCAAAAAGCACGCAATCTCAAAAGCATGGTATAAGGGGTAATACATATGTTGTCTTTAGATTTTAATGACGATGGAAGCTTAACACATGAAAGCTTAACTTCCCTACAAAATACGGTAGACTCTATTTTAAAAGGCGAAGAATCATTGGCTGATGTTTTGGGGCTGACCGATGAACAATTTGAAGCCCTTTATGCTGTGGGTTACAATACTTATGCGGCTGGAAAATACGAAGACGCAGCAAGCTTTTTTGGTATACTCATGACCATTCAACCCTTTGATGTACGCATTTACACAGGTTTTGCTGCTAGTTTGCAAATGCTTAAAAATTATGAAAACGCAGCCATATTTTATCAATGGGCTTGTGGCCTTGATCAACAAGACCCCACTCCCATGTTCCATAGTGCAGAGTGCTATATGGCCATGAAGGACATACCAGCTGCCAAATCGGCACTGACTTACACCATAAAGCGTATTGAAGAAAGCACTACAGACTATACGGCCATACGTAATAAGGCCGAAGTTATGCTCGCTAATTTAACAAACGCCTAAAGGAATAAAAAATGAGTAATATGAAAGTTACATCATCTATAAGCGAAAACGCTGCTGTGCCTAGTGGTGTTGCCAATTTACTTGCTAACGCTGACGCCATACATAATGCTGCCGTCACTGCAGGGCAAAGTATTGGTAAAACCACAACAAAAAGTGTGAGCACCGATGCACAAACTACACCATCGCCCACGCCTTCCATAAGCACAAGCGCACCAAGCCTTGATAAGCCAAAAATCAGCGCCAGTAGCATGGTACTTGCGCTTATGGCTTTGCAAACCGAAGCTAATAATGAATCTGTAGGTATTGGCCTTGAGCAAACGGAAAGGAACCAAGCAAAAGTAGCCGAGCAAAATGAAATCCGCATGAACGACTCCTTGGGGTATTTTGAAACCATGCGCCAACAAGAAAATGTTAACGGCGCCATGAATGTAGCCCAAGTTATCATTTCTGCTCTATTCTTAGCCATATCTGTGGCTGCCACTGTAGTTGCCACTGTAACCACAGGCGGCCTTGCCACTGTGGCTGGCGTAGCAGGTTGTGTGGCAGCAGCTTCAGCATTGGCTAATTCCATAGTCAGCCTTCCCTCGGTGCAAGAGAATATGGACCCAGATGTGGCCAAGAAAGTCAATATTGGCCTTTCAGTGGTAAGTCTTGTTGCGGGCCTTGCTTCTGTAGCTCTTGGTATTGGCGTCATAAAATCAGCTGCTAAAGCAGGTACCAAGGCAGCCACCATGGGCATGCGCATGACTGCAAATACCATTAATAAAGGTATTCAAGGTGTCTCTATTGGTTTAGATGTTACTGCATCAAGTCTTGACCTTGTGAGCGGCGGCATTTCTTTTAAAGCTGCAAAAATACAAAATAAAGTTGATGAACTTAACGCAAAAAGAGAAGAACTTAATGCAGATATTGACGCTACAGTCAGCAACTTAGATATTATTATGCAAAGCTACAGCTCCATGATTGAAAGCACAGCCAGCATGCTCCAAAAAACATGCGAAGGCACCAAGAGTGCTGCCAGTGTTACTGCATAAGGAGATATATTCATGACTAAAATTAACGCAGACGTAAGCACACAAGTTTCTTCCACATACATGACTGATGTATTACAAGTGGGGCAAAGCCAATCTGTGCAAAACCAAAATACAGTGCAATCTGTGCCAACTCCCACTCAGAGTGATTCTAGTGTTGCGGCACCCGTACTCTCTGCTCCAAACAGCACAGACTATGCAGGAGCCTCAAATTTTTCATTAATGTACACAGAGCTTATAGTTCTTATGTGCCAAATTAACCGTGATAGCTATGAAGCCAACCAAGAAATAGCTACCATGCAAATGAAAACACGTGTGGCTGAACTTAAAGAAGCTGCCAGCAAAAGACTCACTGCCGCCATTGTGGGCCTTGCTGCAGGCGTTCTCAGCTTTGGTGCCAGTGCCATAGGTGGTGCCGTAAGCGCAAAATCACTTATGCAAAACAACAGCAGCTTAGATGACATACAAGGCGGCGGTAAGGCTTTAAAAGAAAAGCCCACCCTAGAAATTGAAATGGAAGATAATATCAAAAAAGACACCGTTGTAGATAAAATGTCCCTGCCTGAGGAAAGCCCTCTTGCAAACAAGAAAAGTGTCTCAAGTGAAAAAGATACCCAAAACATAAAGAACAAAGAAAAGCTCGCTGAAGCTTCAGATGCAAACACCATAAATAAAGAGAAACAAGACTCTTTAAAAGAAGTAAAAGACACCGAAAACAAAGAAAACATAATAAAAAAAGAAGATGCCGAAAAAACAGACGCTTCTGTAAAAAAAGATGCGGACATAGACGAAGAGCAAAAAAGAATTGATTTGGCCAAAGTTGAACACAATACAGCCAAAACCCAATTATATACCATGCTCACCAGAGTAGCCAGCGAAGGTTTTTCTTCCTTTGGCAACAGCACCGCAGGCATTATAAGTTCCACCGCCGACGGCATGCAAGCTGAAGCGGAAGAAACAGAAGCTCAAAGGCAAGTAAGCATTAGCAACAGGCAACAATTTCAAGACTTTATGAGCAAGTTTAACAGCATACTGCAAAGTTTCTTAGAGGCAGAAATGAAAGCTGCAAGCGCTGCTGCTCAAGTCTAATTTGCATACGTAAACTTAACGTACCACAAGGAACTACTATGTCTAACTATATTACAGGCACAAACTATAATTCCAATACGGGATTTTTTGAAATCACATCCACAGACGGAACAGGAAGTACCACCACACAAAGTGTTAACTTTTCCACACTGTGCATGATTTTTTCTCTCACCTCCTTAAATGCGCAAGACGAAGTTTTTGCCACACAATTTGCTGAAGCTCAAGAACAGGTAACCACACTCACCATGATCAATGACTGCATGCAAATGCTCAATACCTACGGTAATCAGGTAGAGGAAAATGGTGGTGATTTAACATTCTTAGACGGTGTTGTGGCTGTTTCAGAAGACGGTGATTATCTTTGCGGAAGTAAAGATACCAACGTATCCGGCTGCAAAGAATACCACTACACTACTGACACCGGAGATCCAGCTGTAATTTATTATAAAGAAGGTTCCGATGCTGATAAATGGTTGAATATTTATAGACCAAACCTTGTGGAAACAGGTGTAATCCAAGATGGCAGTGGTTACATAGAATATGGCCTTGGCGTGGACTGCGCTATGCACGAAAGTGAATTTTCTGCCCTTATGGAAAACCTCCAAACGGCGCAAGCTACGGTATCAAGCCAAAATGAACAGCAAATGCTCATAACCAACGATGCTGCCAATAAGCGCTCTACTATTTTGCAAATGGCTCAAAGCCTCATGCAAGCTGCAGCAGATGCCAGAAAGACAGCTGCACAAACATAATTTAATATATAAGAAAGTTATATCATACATTAATTTTCTCACAGTATATCATAACGGGGTAAAATATGTCTAATTATATTACAGGGACAGACTATAATTCCAATACGGGATTTTTTGAAATCACATCCACAGACGGTACGGGGAACACCACTACGCAAAGTGTTAACTTTTCCACACTGTGTATGATTTTTTCTCTCACATCTTTAAATGCGCAAGACGAAGTTTTTGCCACACAATTTGCTGAAGCTCAAGAGCAGGTAACTACCCTTACCATGATTAACGATTGCATGCAAATGCTCAATTCATACAGTGGCATGGATGATGAAGGTACAACAACGCTAAACTCTGAAGATATGCAAATGTGGTTAGATGTCTATTATCCAAATCTTGTGCAAACAGGTATCATCCAAGATGGTGATGGCAGCTCAAGTGTTGCGGGAATTGGTAGTGATGGTGTTTTCTATAAAACCGAACTAGACGCCATTATGGAAAACCTACAGACAGCGCAAGCTACGGTATCCAGTCAAAATGAACAGCAAATGCTCATAACCAACGATGCTGCCAATAAGCGCTCTACCATTTTGCAAATGGCCCAAAGCCTTATGCAAGCGGCAGCAGACGCCAGAAAGACAGCTGCACAAACATAATTTATGTGTATCACGAGGGAAAAATACCATATTAATTTTTCCCCCGTGTATACCACAGCGAGGTAACATATGTCTAATTATATTACAGGAACAAGCTATAATTCCAATACAGGATTTTTTGAAATCACATCCACAGATGGCACTGGAAGCACCACCACACAAAGTGTTAACTTTTCCACACTGTGCATGATTTTTTCTCTCACATCTTTAAATGCGCAAGATGAAGTTTTTGCCACACAATTTGCTGAAGCTCAAGAGCAGGTAACTACCCTTACCATGATTAACGATTGCATGCAAATGCTCAATTCATACAGTGGCATGGATGATGAAGGTACAACAACGCTAAACTCTGAAGATATGCAAATGTGGTTAGATGTCTATTATCCAAATCTTGTGCAAACAGGTATCATCCAAGATGGTGATGGCAGCTCAAGTGTTGCGGGAATTGGTAGTGATGGTGTTTTCTATAAAACCGAACTAGACGCCATTATGGAAAACCTACAGACAGCGCAAGCTACGGTATCCAGTCAAAATGAACAGCAAATGCTCATAACCAACGATGCCGCCAACAAGCGCTCTACCATTTTGCAAATGGCCCAAAGCCTCATGCAAGCTGCAGCTGATGCCAGAAAGACAGCTGCACAAACATAAGAAAGACATGTATTATCATGGCGCATCTGAAAAGGGTAACCCCCTTCCGGATGCACCATACAATACTTGAGACTTTTTAACTTTTATGGCACACTGCGTAATTACCTACATTTATAGCCCCTAAGGGAGTATTCTCGCATGTTTCAGCGCGCTTTTTTTCAAGTTTTCATTGCAATTATGGTGGTTTTCCTACCCATAAAGAGTATGGCCTCCACCTTTTATTATAGTGCTGAAAATACTCCTTTGGCGGATTTTCTTTGTGCCTATGCCACACATTTAGATAAAGCTTGTGTGGTGGCAGAGAATTTACAAGGCAGCATAACAGGGCAATTTTCTTTTGATACACCTCAAGAGTTTATGGGCTTTGTGGACCGCTCCAAAAATATTGCCTCATATTTAAATGCCTCTACCATGCATTTTGACAGCAAAAATGCGCTGCAAAACGAAGTAATCCCCTTGGGACACACTGGAATTTCCGGCCTCAAACAAAATTTACGCCAAATGGGCGTCTATGACCCGCAATATCCCTTGCGCTCTGGCAATGAAGGCATGATGGTTATGGTCACAGCGCCCAAAGCTTATGTGGATATTATCCGCTCCATTGCCGATACGCTCATCCAAATGAGCCCCCCCATTCCCAAGGTCACCCGTGTTTTTCGTTTAAAACACGCCTTTGCCGACGATGTGGACGTGACCATTGGCCAGCAAAGAAAAAATTTACCTGGCGTTGCCTCACTGTTACGGCAATTGGTAGGCACGCAAGATATTGCCAATGCCAATAATCAAGAAGCTCCCTATCAAGGCCAAGTCAATAGGCGCATGGGGCAAGGCCTTGCTCGTTCTGGCGGTACTCAAGGCCATGTGCCAACGCAACAAGATGCCGAAGGCAAAGGCTCTTCTGCCATTGCAGCCCCTGCCATAACCACAGGTGCACGCATTTTGGCAGACCCACGCCTAAACGCAGTTATTGTGTGGGATGAAGAACACCTTATGCCCTTTTATGAAACTGTCATTGAAGAACTTGATAAGTCAGTGTTTTTGGTGGAGATACGAGCAGCCATTGCCGATGTTAATGTGGGCAGTGCGCGTTCTTTGGGGCTTAGCTATCAATACGATGGCACCCGCAATGGCACAACCATTCTTGGCGGCGCCAATACCGGCACAGCCTCCAATCCCTTGGATTTTGCCAGCACCGTGGGGCAGGGTTTGCAAGTAACCAGCATTTTCACCAATGGTATTGATACGCTCATGGCTCGCATTGAAGCTTTGGAAACAGAGGGCAATGCTTCGGTTCTTTCACGCCCAACGGTGCTCACCTCAGATAATATTGAAGCCATTTTAGAAAATACCAGTACTTTTTATGTAAAAGTAGAAGGCTATGAGTCGGTGGATCTTTTTGATGTCACCTATGGCACTGTGCTGCGTGTTACCCCACAAATTGTGCAGCAAGAAAATGGTAAACCACTAGTAAAACTTGTAATAAATATTGAAGACGGTGTGAGCACCCCCCCTTCAACAGGATCGGGTTTAGAATTACCACAAGTGGGTAAAACTACCATCAGCACCCAAGCAGTGGTTGGCAATCAGCAAGCCTTGGTTATTGGTGGCTATTATTATGAAAGCAAAGAAGTAAGCGCCAATGGTGTACCTGTGCTTATGCACATTCCCATTCTTGGGCATCTTTTTAAAACCGAGGACGATAATGTGGGCAAGCGCGAAAGACTTTTTATTATTTCGCCGCGCATTGTAGATCCACTTAATATTCCCGACTTGCCACCAACTTTGACTGCCTCCTTTGATAAAACCTTGCATCCGCAGGTGGCGCCGGAGCCTTCAAGCGGTTGTTCCAAAAGAACTTCTATGACACCAGAAGCACGTCAAGATGTCCCTATGAATGCACCAAGTGTATATAATGAGCCCATGCCCATAGGCTCGCCATCGGTGCAACCCATGCCTGCGGCCATGCCCACAGACAAGGCAAAAAATAGTAATTCTCTTTAATAATAACGAGATAAGGAATCATTGTGAACAGAATATTGCGCATACTTTCAGGCCTCCACCAAGGGGCACAAATGGAGCTTGCAGCCGGAGATTGGCTCATTGGCAGCGACGCTCTGTGCGATATTCTGCTCAATGATGTGGCACCAAAGCAAGCTTTATTGCGCATAGGTGATGATGGCAGCGTATTTTTGCTGCCGGTCGCAAATGCCGACAATACAGCTCAAAACTACCTGCAAGGTGAACATGTCCCAGAGCAAGGCATTGCTGTTCCCCTCTATACCTGCATAAGCTTTGGCGAAGTACATGCGGCTCTTGGTGAGATTGAAAATACTAACTGGCCAAGCATAGACATGCCCCAAAATACTGTCCAAGCGCAAGTAAACAGCGAAGATATACAAAATGAAAGCACTACAGAAAATGTTCACCGAGAAACAGTGCCCCATACAACAAACTTGCACATGGAATCAAACAAAGCTCCTGCACAAAGCACAAGAATGCTTTTGCGCCTTGTGGTTATAATCTTACTGCTTAGCCTTTGCCTTGGCGGCATATGGACATTCAGCGGCCCCCCTGAATCTGAACTGCAACACCAAGATATCAACGCTGTTTTACGCAGTCACAACGCTTCTGGCCTTACCGTACAGCAAGATGAGCAAGGTATTTGGCACATATATGGCGGTGTGAGTAATGACGAAACCCAAAAAAAGCTTGAACAATCTTTGCAAGGCTTACCCTTTAAGGTACAAGCTCATTTGGTTTCCTTTCATGAAATACAGCAAAGCCTAGAAGAACGCATAAAAGCTGAAGGAGCCTTATTACGAGTCCGAACCTTACAAAATGGCTTACGTGTTTCCGGTTATGTGTATGATGCAAATGTCTTAGAAAATTTGTTAGCCCCCTTGCAAAGTGATTTGACATACGTATATTTACAAAAAGACATAGCCTTTTATGCCCAAATACAAAATTCTTTGCAAGAAAGCCTTGCAACATTAGGTTTGCAAGATATGATAAAACTAAGTCCGGGACCTTATGGTATTGTGCTGGAAACAAGTGCCCTTTCAAGGGAAAAAAAATCTCAATTACAGGCATTTATACAAGAAGCCCCGGATATGGCACGGGGTATTAATCCTTTTATAAAAGCCAAAACCAAGACTATAAGCGCCCCAAAAAACAGCTCAAGTCCGGTGCCCAGCATAAAAATAGTGGAAGAAACAAATTTTTGCGATAGTTTGCGCATAGGTGGCATGGGAGAGCAACTCTATGTTGTTTACCTAAACAAAAATTATCCCCGTGGAGCCCATTTGCCAAACGGTTTGCAAGTTCAAGAAATTAGAGAAAAATACAGCACCTTTACCCAAGGCGACCGTTTGTTGTATTGTCCGCGCTAATGGACACTCAATCTTATAACACAAGAGGAATGTATGGACGTTTTTGCAGAAAATTTTTCACTCACTGCGGCTCTGAAAGAAAATGGCGCAGCTACCGTAGAGGCCATCACCAAGGTGATCAGTGAGCAAGTATCCCAAATAGACACTGCTGTTAAAAAAGGGCTTTCCCCCAAAGACTATACAAAGGCGCAACAATACCGCACAGCCCTTATGGCAGCGCAAAGTATTGTAGTTTTACGCTATCATGCCCTTAATAAATAGTTTCACAATAAATATAAGCACATAACATGAGGATATTAGTATGAGTGATACATCACAAGTTGCCTTCAACAGTATGACCGGAAGCATAGAAGACCTTTCAGCCGAAATTGCAGCCTTTGCCAGCAAAGAAAACTTAAGCGAAACAGATATGATAGAATTTAACATGCTGGCCACAGAATATTCTACCATGATGAGCCTTGCCAGCGGTCTTATCAAAACACTTACCGAGGCTGAGCAGTCCGTAGCCCAAAAAATGTAAGGGGAAAACAATGCAAGTTACTCAAGAAATAGCAAGCTTACTTGGAAAAATTGCCATGGATGGCCTTTGGGCCGGAAATATACGTTTGAGCGAAAAAGTTTTTAATAACCTTGCACCCTTGCGTGAGGGGAACTGCGGCCCCATATTGGGTTTAGCCATGTGTGCTGCCCACAAAGGAGATTATGCAAAAGGCATTGAAATTATTGAAAAGCAAGCACTTCCCACATATGAAAATGACCCACATATTCAAGTATGGTACGGCCTTATGTTGTGCATGAACAAAAACAGCGCACGTGGCCAAGCTTTATTACAAGCATTGCTTAAAAATGAAAATACACCCGAAGATGTACGCAATATGGCCGAAGCCACATTACAAAACATTACATAAGGAATAACATATGGTTGATCCCATTAGCCAACAAATTATTCAGGAAATAGGCAACAAGGCAGTTACCCAAACTCCTGTCGAGCCAAGCACCGTTTCTGCCAATGATGCAACGGCCTTTCAAGACATGGTGGGCGCTACAGGCAATACGCAAGCTCCCCCCCCCACTGCGGGCGTGGACGGCAGTACTATGCAAGTAGGCACTGAAAGCCAAGTTTTTGGGCCGGACACAGCAGACATTACTAGCATAAAAGCCAAACCTTCCCTTGGCGACAGAATTTTACAAGGCCTTGAAAATACGCAAAATGAAATTCAAACTGCCAAGAATAATGTAGCTGCAGATTTACAAAAAGACGGCAATATCAACGAAATGTATAAACTGCAATTACAAGTGAGCCACTTGGCCACCAACCAACACGTTGTGGGGCAAGTTGGTTCCAAAACAAGTCAGGGCATACAAACTTTGCTTAAGGGACAATAATGATACAACAATATGTTCGCACAAGTTTATTATCTTTGCTGCTTTGCTTAAGCTTTGCCCTTTCCGGCTGTGAAACGGTTGTTTTCACAAATATTTCTGAAAGCTCAGCCAATGATATGTTGGCGTATCTGGCAAGCCAAGGTATTGCGGCGCAAAAAATGCCGGGGCAAAAAGAGCAATTTTCTGTTCTTGTGGACGAAAGTGACCTTGCCCAAAGCATAGAATTGCTTTCTGCAGAAGGTTTGCCACGCGAACACTATGATTCCATGGGCAATGTATTTAAAAAAGAAGGTGTTGTATCCACCCCCTTAGAAGAAAATGCCAGACTTATCTATGCTCTTTCTCAAGAAGTGGCCGGAAGCATTGCCCTCATCGATGGAGTTTTGGCAGCTCGCGTACACGTGGTTTTGCCCACAACAGACGTTTTTGGCAGTGCCAAAGCTCCCTCTACGGCCGCTGTATTTATTAAACATCGCTATGGTGTGCCCATAGAAAGCGAAGTTTCGCGCATTAAACAATTGGTGGAAAACAGCATTCAAGACTTAAAGTATGAACATATTTCAGTATTTTTATTTCCTGCTTCTCCATCCAAACCATTTACTCAATCCCCATGGGTCACTATCTTGGGTTTAAGGGTGGCTCCCACTTCTGCCAATGCTGTTTGGGCGCTTTTAGCAATATGTTTTGCTTCCATTTGCATAAGTATAGGACTTTGGCTTTGGCCTCGCTATGTGAAAAAATCTGTAAAGGATGCAGCATAATGCAAAGCTTTATTGAGCAAAAGCCTTTTATGCAAATTTTTGCGCAAAATGCTTTACTCTTACGCCTTTTGGCCGATTATTATAAAAATTTTGTGTATACTATACCCAAAAAACTTTTTTTGCAGCAACAACCAGAATTACAAAACAAGACCTATATTTCTGAATTTCTTATGCAAAGTGCAAACCTTAATTTGCACGAAACCTATTTTACCAAACAACTTGGTTTAAAAAATCAAAAAGACGAAGATTTTTCGCATGCCGCAGCACGCATCGGCCTTTTGCCAAAACCTTATTTGCAACACCTTGTACTCATGGTGGGCATGAGTTTATGTCGTGAAAGTATTATCAAAACGGTCTCGCGGCACGATGTAGAAAAAATACGGCAGCTTGAAAACACGCTTTTACACAATGATAACAGCATGGCGCAACAGTTAAGCCCTTATGCTTTTGCACTACAAAAATCACTCACCTATGCAGGGCATGGCGAATATGTGCGTAAAGCTGCACAGCAAAAAAGCTGCACTTCACATTTTGACACCTTACCTTTACAAGAACGCATTGTGGCTTGGGGGCTTTGGAGCATATTTTCTTGTATACAGCTTGGCGGCGAAGATGCCCTACTCCGTGCGCGTATAGTTTTAGATAATTTTTGCACTTTACTACCTCAATTTTTTGAAGAAGCACCTACAAATACACTTACTATGCTGCAAGATATACACGACAATGAAGCCTTGGCTTGGCCTCTCATCCGTGTCATATTATTTAAAGAAATTTCATGCCCTTGGGAGGAAGGATGGACAACACTTTTTGCTTAAAAAAGCAACATATCCTTGTGAGCCCCCAAACGCATATTTTAAAAGCTCAAGAGCATGTATTATTGTTGCAAGCCAATGAAATTTTGCAAGCTGCAGAAGAAGAAGCTTTGCGCATAAAAAAAGAAGCGCAAGAGGCCTTTGAAGCAGAAAAAGCCAGAGGTTATGAAGAAGGCTTGGACGAAGGCCGCATGGAAATGGCTGAGCGCACCTTTGAGGCCATCGCTAATGGCATAGATTTTATTGAAAATCTAGAAAAAACCACCGTGGAAATCATCATGAAATCCTTGCAAAGGGTTTTAGATGAAATTCCCCCCGAAGATACAATAATGCGCATAGTGCGCCGAGCCCTTGCCTATGTGCGCGGACAAAAAAGCGTTATCATCCGTGTGTGCCCTCAAGAGCTTTCTCATGTGCAAAGCGAAATGGCCAGCATGGGCAGCGAGTTGTTTGGCGTGGACACCATACGCATTATGCCCGATAAAATGCTTGGCCCCGGTGCTTGTATTTTAGAAAGCGATTTAGGCATTATCGACGCCTCACTTTCTGTGCAAATAGCCGCTTTACGCCGTGTATTTGAAGGACATTTAAAAAAGGTTTAACTATGCGCCTTTCTTATATAAGCGATACATTGCAAGAAGCACTCAAAACCTCTGTTTCCGTAGAGGTTCGGGGACAGGTCAAAGAAGTTGTGGGCACCATCATAAAAGCCATTGTGCCGGGAGTGCGCATTGGCGAAATATGCCTTTTGCGTAATCCATGGGATGACTTGCAACTCTATGCCGAAGTGGTGGGTTTTTCTAACGAAGCCGCCATACTCACCCCCCTTGGCGAAATGCAAGGCATTTCCACAGCCACGGAAGTAATACCTTCAGGCAATACCCATTCTGTGGCCGTGGGCCCCGGACTTATGGGCAGAGTATTAGACGGCCTTGGCAATCCCATGGATGGTGGCCCAGAAATCAAAGCGGTAAGCCAATATCCTGTATATGCCGACCCGCCTTCGCCCATGAAACGTAAAATTATTTCTGAACCTTTAAACTTGGGCATACGTGCTTTGGACGGTTTGTTAACCTGCGGCAAAGGCCAGCGCATGGGTATTTTTGCTGCGGCAGGTGGGGGCAAAAGTACTTTGCTTTCTTCGCTGGTGCGTGGGGCAGAGGTAGATGTGACTGTGCTTGCCCTTGTGGGCGAGCGCGGCAGAGAAGTTCTTGAATTTATTGAACATGACCTTGGAGAAGAGGGCCTTGCTAAATCTGTGCTTGTGGTATCCACATCTGATAGATCTTCCATGGAAAGACTTAAAGCTGCCTATGTGGCCACAGCCATAGCCGAATATTTTCGCGACGAAGGCAAAAGCGTGCTCTTGCTCATGGATTCTGTCACCCGCTTTGCCAGAGCTTTGCGCGAAATAGGCTTGGCAGCCGGAGAACCACCCACCAGGCGCGGCTTTCCTCCTTCTGTATTTTCTTCTTTGCCAAGACTTATGGAACGCGCCGGTAATTCAGATAAAGGCTCCATCACCGCCTTATATACCGTACTTGTGGAAGGCGATGATATGACAGAGCCCATTGCCGACGAAACTAGATCTATTTTAGACGGGCACATTATACTTTCACGAGCACTCGCTTCTGCCAATCATTACCCGGCCATAGATATTTTGGCTTCTATAAGTCGTGTTATGGGGGCTGTTACCAGCAAAGAACATAAGGCACTGGCACAAGAATTTCGCGCCATGTATGCGAAATATGAAGAAATATCCTTGCTCATACAAATTGGTGAATACAAAAAAGGCAGTGATGCTGCGGCCGATAAAGCCATTGAACACATAGAAGCCATGCGCAATTTTTTACGCCAAGGTCAACACGATAAATGCTCTTTTGAAGAATGTTTGCAAATGCTTCAAGGTAGTGTTGCGTGATACAATATCCTTTGCAGGCTTTTTTGCGCGTATGTAAGATGCGTGAAGAGCAGCGACAAAGAGAACTGGTAAAGGCTCGTCAAGCTACACTTGAAGCTCAAGAAGCTTTAGAAAAAGCCGTGGAGGAGCATACAAAGTTTAAGGAAAACCGCCCGCATAAAGAAAAAAAACTTTTTGCAGAAATTAAGGGTGAAGTAGTTTCACAAGAGCGCTTAGACGCTTTTCACTTGGATGTAAAAAAATTGCTGGATACAGAGC
This sequence comes from uncultured Desulfovibrionaceae bacterium, assembly GCA_964369505.1. Lineage (GTDB taxonomy): Bacteria > Desulfobacterota > Desulfovibrionia > Desulfovibrionales > Desulfovibrionaceae > CAYJAD01. Next base: position 22,160 of record CAYJGS010000002.1, read on the forward strand.
TTGCGCTAGCTGCAGCTGTGGATAGTGCCAAAGCCCATTTGCAGCACGCGCAAAAACAAGAACAAGAAGCTCTAAGGCAGTGGCAAGAGGCCACAAAAGAACATACAAAAATAACAGAACACCAAAATATTTGGAAAAACAGTCAAAGAATACAGCAAGAAAGGGCCGAAGAGGCTGAAATGGAGGGCGCATGAGCCACATAAATTCTCTACAAAATACTGCTGCAACCACTTCTGCCTCATCTGAATCAGAGCCACGTTCAGTCAATCAAGAAGACGCGCAAGCTTTTGACAATATGTCCAAAGAAGTAAGTGAGCACAAAAAAAATACCCATGGTGAGCAAGAGTCGTATAAAAACACTCCGGGCGATAGTATACTTTTTGGTATGTTAGGCCAACAAGGTAAAGGAACAGCTCAAGTTGAAGCCGCTGCCAAACTCAATGCCACCATGCCCAATGAAGAATTATTGCACAAGCTTGTGGACAGCATTATGGTGGGCACGGGCGAAAATAAACAAGAAGTGCACCTTAAGGTAAATAATTCCATACTCACAGATACGAATATTGTTTTACGCATGGAAGAAGGAAAACTTTTTGTACAATTGCAAACAGGCAACGCCGACAGCGCCCTTACTCTGCACCAAAATTCGGAAGCATTACAAACACGCCTTATGGCCAGCTGTAAAGACACAGAAGTAAATGTAAAAATTGTGGAACAAAGCAATCCCAAAGAAGGGCAAAACCAAGAGCGTAATGACTCACAATCCCGCGGGCACTTTTTGTGGGAAAATGAAGCTTAAGCCAGCGCCTCTTCTAAGGTAGCAAACTCTTTAAAATAGGAACTAAAACCTGAAAGATCAAATACTTCTTTCACGGCGGGCACAAGCCCCACAAAAAAAAGTTCTCCCTTGGTTTTGCGCATAATTTTAGCCACTCCGAGCACAGAGCGAAGCCCTGCAGAGCTGATATAGTCCACACCCTCCATGCAAAAAACACATTTTTCAGGAGTGGACGACGCAAAGGCTTCTTGCATAGCCGCATCCATTTGCGGTGCGGTTAAAGCATCAAGAGAACCGGCCATGGTTACAATGCACGCATTGTTGGCGTGCGAAATAGAAATATCCATATAAACCCCACAGATAGGTTTGACGATGGAAGATACTACTGCAAAAAAACAGTTAAAGCAACACAAAGAAGCTCAAAAGCTTAATATACCAATTATGACAGAAGGTTGGATGCATGTATATAATGCTGTCCTTGCCAATAAACTCGCCCTTACCCTACCATTAGATACTGGGTATTGGCAGTGCACCATACACAACACCTCTGTATTGCCCAAACAGTGGCAATGTCTTTTGCACATAAGTGTTGGTGGGCATATGTGTGATTGCTACCTAGAAAATCTGGCTCCTTTTGCCACAGCACCATTAAATACCGATGATTTTCCTTTTTTACCCAAGGAACTATTGCACATTATCATCCAAAACCTTGTGCAAAATACCTTGCAAAGTATGGCCGAAGTTTTAAACTACCCATGCGAACTGCACGACTTTACATTTTTTGACCTTGAATATGAACCAGATTATACAAATCCCCAAGGATTACTTTTTGCTCTTGAAAATACAGAAAAAGACTCAAGCCCTACTCGTGCATATATAACAAATATAGCGATACCATTATACAAAATATTTTTAGATTGTGTGGAAAACACTGCACCTTTTGAGCAAGAATATTCCTTGCCCATAGCTTTAGCACAAGCCCGCATAAATTTAAATGTTGCTTGGCAGGCAAAACACTTGCATGTGCAAGATATACAAGAGCTTGCGGTGGGCGATTGTTTGCTTTTACCCCCAAACAATGAACAAATAGCCATTACCCTGTGTGTGCCACATACAAAATTTAAGGCCAAAGCACAGTTAAACTTTTTTACAAAAGAAATTATATTGGAGAGTTATATGCAAGATAATCCATATGAACAAGAAGAAATACCACAAAACGCAACAAACGAAGAAAATGAAAGCACTTATGCCAACCCTCTGCATTGTCCCATACCTGTGCAATGCCACTTGGGCTCTGTTTCCTTAAGCATTGAAGATATATCAAAACTCAGCCCGGGTATGGTTTTAGGCCCCATGGAAAGCCTTGATGCGCCTGTGCACATTTGTGTGGGCAATGCTTGCATTGGGCGCGGTAGCCTTGTGGATATTGAAGGTAGAATTGGCGTGCAAATATCAGAAATTTTTAAAAAATAACAAAAAGGACTTTATATGATCCAAAGCATGGATCCCATTATGATTGTGTTGGGGCTTTTGCTGCTTTCGCTAGCTCCATTTCTCATCATGGTTTGTACTTCGTATTTAAAAATTGTAGTGGTGCTTTCTTTAGTGCGCAATGCCCTTGGCGTACAACAAGTGCCGCCAACCACTGTGCTGAACGGCATAGCCATTATTTTTACAATATTTGTTATGACACCCGTAACCTTAGAAACATACAATTTACTTGAAGAAAAAAATATCAGCAAAGATGTGGGCATAGTAGAAATAATACACATGGCCGATGAGATTAAAGGCCCTTTTAAAAACTTTCTCATCAAACATGCCAATCCCAAAACCACGCATTTCTTTTTAGAAACTGCCAAGCGCATTTGGCCAAAAGAAGCGGCGAAACACCTTAAAGCCACAGATTTTTCCATTCTCATCCCAAGCTTTGCCGTTTCAGAGCTCACCCGAGCTTTTCAAATGGGATTTTTGCTCTATCTGCCCTTTGTGACCATTGATATAATTTTTTCCAATATCTTGTTGGCCATGGGCATGATGATGGTTTCTCCCACCACCATCTCTTTGCCTTTTAAACTCTTGGTATTTGTGCTGGTGGACGGATGGGCTCTTGTGGTGCAAGGGCTTGTGCTTAGTTACAAGTAATGTTTCATAATAAAAGGATATACCATGAATGCCATAAGCCAACCGGGCATACTCGATCTTACAGTGCAAGCACTCTTGCTCATGCTTAAAATTTCCATGCCGCCCATTATAGTGGCGGCTGTGGTGGGTTTATTAGTCAGTTTTTTCCAAGCGGTTACCCAATTACAAGAACAAACCCTTTCTTTTAGTATTAAACTTGCTTGCGTTATGCTTGTTATATTAGTTACGGCGGCTTGGCTTGGCGGTGAATTATTGCATTTTACCAAACACCTCTACACCATTTTTTGGCACTCTACCATATAACATTATAAAATTGTATAAAAAACTGTGCAGGTTCTCTTTCGTGGACGCTATTTTAGAACATATATGGCTCATACCCTTTTTGTTGGCTCGAGCGCTTGTCTTTATTCGCGTCCTTCCTTTCATGGGCAGCAATGTCATTCCCCCCATGGTGGTCACGGCTTTTACCTTCACCCTATCTCCCTTGCTTTTTCCCATTTTTGTTGCAGAAATGCCCCCTGAACCTGTAGGCATATTGTTTGGCGCAGCCTTGCTCCTTAAGGAAATGCTTTTGGGCTTTATCTTTGCTTTTTTGGCCGGACTTATTTTTTGGGCCGTTATGAGCATGGGCTTTATTATGGATAACCAACGCGGCAGTAGCCAGGGGGATGTTCAAGATCCTCTGTCACAAGAACAAACTTCTTCTTTTGGTTCATTTTTCTTTCAATGGACAACGCTCATTTTTTGCAGCAGCGGCGCCTTTACGCTTTTCATTGGTGGCTTTATCGAAAGCTATGTGTGGTGGCCGGTTTTTTCCATTACCCCACCGACAAATTTGGGCGCCCTATCAGCATTTATTTTTGAACAACTTTCACTTTTCTTTATGATTTTTCTGGTGCTCAGTGCGCCCATTGTGGCCATTTTCTTTTTAACAGATTTTTCTTTGGGGCTTGTAAACCGTTTTGCTCAGCAATTAAATGTTTACATATTGAGCATGCCCATAAAAAGCGCTATCATGCTTATTATGTTAGTTTTTTACGTGGGTATATTGCAGCATGTTTTGCTAGAAGACCTTTTGCAGCTTCCCCATATTTTCCAATCCTTACACGAGGTATGGCATGGCAGGTAATAGCGGCGATAAAACCGAACAACCCACTTCAAAGCGCTTGCGTGACGCACGTAAAAAAGGGCAAGTGGCTAAAAGCCAAGAAATTTCTTCTGCAGCTGGCATTATAGCTTCTTTTATGCTTGTGATGGTTTTATGGGAAGATTTCGCCGCACGTGTACAAGATCTTTTTGTCGAGTGTATTAGCGCATCTAACAAATCTTTTGAGCATGCTGTATGGATTGTGGCAGAGCTTTGCTTTGAAATGGCGCTTTTTATCTGCGTTCCTGTACTTTTTGGTATTATTGTCTTAAGTTTAGCTTCACAATTTGCACAAATTGGCGTACTCATTTCATTTGAGGGGGCAAAGCCTTCTTTAAATAAATTAAATCCTCAGCAATGGGTAAAAAAGGTTTTTTCTAAAAAAGGGCTTTTAGAGCTTTGTAAAACCCTTATAAAAGTGGTTCTTTTGGCTTCCATACTTTTTTCTGTAGTCAGTGACCATGTTGATGCATTACTCAAAGCAGGACTGCGCGATATTGGCTATTTTTTACAAGTATTTGGCGAAACTATTTCTGATGTTCTTATGGCCACAGCCACCGTATTCATATTGGTGGCTGCCATAGATTATTATTTTCAAAAACGTTTTCATATCAAAGAACTTATGATGAGCAAAGACGAAGTAAAGCGCGAATATAAAGAAATGGAAGGCGACCCACATATAAAGTCGCAAAGAAAGCAACTACATAAAGAAATTGTCAATAGCAATAACATGAATGCAGCAGCAAGCGCTACAGTGCTTGTAACCAACCCAAGCCATATAGCTGTGGCTTTACACTATGCAGAAGGCGACACGCCACTGCCCATGATAACAGGCATGGGGCAAGGTGCCGTAGCTTTAAAAATGATGGAAATTGCAGAAAAAAACAATGTGCCCATCATGCGCAATGTGCCCTTGGCAAGAGCTTTGCACAGCGATGGACGCAGCAATGACTATATTCCGCGTGAACTTATGCAACCTGTGGCAGAAGTTATACGCTGGGTAAAAAACCTTTCGTCGGAGCGCCATATATGAGTACAGTAATACAAAATTCTCAGGTGCATACAACACAAAGCACCCCCATAAATGCACAAACACACCATAGCCATAATGCCTCTTGGAAAGGCTTTCATGTGCAAAGCATGCCCAAAGGGGCTGTTAATGTGGCTAATATGTCAGAAGAAGCTTCTTTAAGCGTGGCAAGTTTTGGGGCAGATAAAAGCATTAAAAAAAAGCAAAACGAAGATAAAAAAGTAAAAAAATCCGGCACTTCTTCTGAGCTTATGCCGGGCATGCCCCAGTATGAAGCAGAAGTTTTTGTTCGAGCTTTAGCACAACAACAAAATAAAAACGCTTCTGCCAGCCTTGAATTGGTAAAAAAGTTCTTCCGTGATCCTTCTTTGCAAGACGCGGCTTTGCGCTTTGCCATGGCGCATATTCCAGAAGATGATGCTCAACATGCTGAGCTACAAAAAGCCATTGACACCTTGCACAAAGAAGCAGGCTCACAAATACGTGCAGGCTATAACATCGCCCCCATTGAACACAAAGATTTATCACCGCAACAAGCCAGAGATTGCTATAGATTTCATATTCTTAATTATAGCAGCTACGAAAACACCTTTAAAAATTTGTTGGAAGAATATGAGCCAAACAATTTGCCCAACACGGTGGATTTTTTACGCAAAGCCCTTGGTGCAGATATGCAGGCTCTAGAACCTTCGTGCGCCACAGCAGAATTGCACGAAGTGGCCGAAGGTTTATATGTAGTGCAAAATTTAAGCAGCCTTTACACGCAGGCAGACAAGCTTTGTACATCTTCTGCCAAACGCTTTTCCGGCAAAGAACCTCAAGCGAAAGAAGTTATGCTCGGCATTTTACAAGCAAAAGACACCCATGGCTTAACCGAACCAAGCCTGCGCCGTAGCATGCCCTTTTTAGCCACGCAAAATCCCACAAGAGACGCTGTTTTTGTGCGCGGCGTGCGTGAAATTGCTCGTAATTTACCCACAAAACTCTATGCGTCCGAAGACCAAAGGCAAAAGGTTCTTTCTGCCTTACAACAAAATTTAGACAAAGCCATAGACCGCGAAGAAGCCTTGGAGGGATAATATGAGCCAAACAATATTTAACATGTTGGGTGACGTTTTTGGGATACAAAATTATGTTCCCCCTACCCCAAATAAGGCGCATTTTAGCCTAGAAAGAGATGGACATACCTATACTTTAGACGCAGAATTGCAACAAGATCAGTTTTTGCTTTGCCTTTCACGCACGCTATTGGCACATGAAGAAGATAATGAAGATATCTTGCGCGCAGCGGCGCACATAGCCCAAGAACATCCCCCCATAAAAGCCTATCACATGCATAATATTATAAGTTTTGTGCAATCCATTGCCGCCAATACCAGCATGGACATGTTGGAAAAGGCTTTAGAAAATTGCATAGCCTGCCAAGACGCATTAAGGAAAGCATAAATGCCTATAGATAATAATATATTTTTAAATTTGAATCAAGGCATTGAAGGGCTTGCTCAAAGCCCAGCACAAGGCAAAGGTTTGGAAGTTTTACCAAAATCGCAACAGGTATTGCCAAGCTCTTCCATATTTACGGGTGCGCAAACACAAGATATTTCATGGATGCAAGCAAATTCCCATTGGGAAAAAGCCATACAAGATTTTGTTATGCCAAACATTTCTTCTTCAGTGCTTTTACCATCGGAATTAAAATGGCGCTTACATAAGCTAAAAAACAAAGTAGATACCATGGCTCGCAAAGAAAAATCTGATACATTACGTGCTCTGTCCGACGCTTTGCAAGACGATGCCAACTTACAAGAAGTGTTGCATTTGTACCGCGCAGCTCTTATGCGCGCTTAACAAGCAGCACATTATATTTACAATACAAACATAACATATGTCGCACATAGTACAATTAAAAAACATACAAAAAACCCATGCGGGCAACAACACCTTTACTCTAAGTATTGAGCATCTTATGGTCAAAAAAGGAGAATTGGTTGCCTTGGTGGGAGCTAGTGGTTCCGGTAAAAGCACAGCCCTTGATATGGTGGCAGGCATTTTACAGCCTGATCATGGGCTACATCTTGGCGAAGAAAGCGCCTTTTTTTTCACCCCCCAAGAAAAAACCATCAATATGCTTGCCAAAAGCACAGACAGCGACACCCTTGCCAAAATTCGTCGAGAATATGTGGGTTATATACTGCAAACAGGCGGTTTACTGCCTTTTTTAACAGGTAAAGAAAATATACTTTTATCCCATTTTTCCCATACAAAAAAAACAAAAGAAGATTCTTTACAAAACCTGGCAAAAGAATTGGATATTGAGCACTTATTGCACAAAAAACCGGCGCAAATGTCTGTGGGTGAAAGGCAACGCTTTGCCATTGCCAGAGCCTTATATAATGAACCAAAACTCATTTTAGCCGACGAACCCGTAGCTTCCCTTGATCCCATCAATGCCAAGGCTGTGCTTAAACTTTTTGTGCGCTTAGCCCAAGAAAAAAATATCAGCGTACTTATGGTGTCACACGCGCCACAAATGGCTCAAGAAATGGGTTTTCGCTTGGTCACAGCCCATATTTCTCGTGAAGAAAACCATATTATTTCACGTATTGGAGGCTTTGCATGATTATAAAAGCCTGCCGCTTGGCCTATAAAGATTATATACACGAAAGCTTACTTTCTGCTTGCGCTGTCCTTTCTTTAGCCGCAGTGTTTGCTCCTTTGCTTGTGCTTTATGGTGTCAAGTTTGGGCTTATCCAAACCATGACCGAACGCCTTAAAAATGACCCTCGTAATCTAGAGATTATACCCATATCAAGCGGATATTACACCGTAAAAGACCTTTATAACATGCAAGAAGCTACCCAAGGTGCCGTAGGTTTTGTCTTACCGCGCACCCGCTCCATTGCCGCCACCATGAGCCTTGCACCGCATGACACACATAATATGCTACAAAGAATCACCGTATCCTTAGAACCCACAGCCACAGGAGATACTCTTTTACAGCATTATGGTGTGGACACTTACAAAGCGTATATAATACAGCACCCCAAAGATCCTGAAAAAAAAGCCTTTGCCATTACTCTATCAGCCGAAGCCGCTCGCAAATTAAAAGTCCAAACAGGCTCTGTCCTTTTGGGGCGTGTGGAGCGCTTAAACAAGGGCAAGGTAGAGCGTGCCGGCGTTCCGCTTGTGGTGCAGAATATCTTACCCTTAGAAGCACAGCAAAAGGATGTGGCCTTTATTCCACTGGAGCTTTTAGAAGCTACAGAAGATTTTCGCGATGGACGAGCTCCGGCAGAAAATGACGCCAAAGCCTTACTTTCACCGGAAATGGGGTGGAGCGGCGAAAGTATAGAACACAATGAAAATGCCGCCAGAACATATGCAGGTTTTCGTTTATACGCCAAAGATTTGGACAGCGTTACCACTTTGCGCGAATATTTTGCTCAGAAAAATATAGATGTATTTACCCAAGCAGAACAAATAGCGGCCGTGCGCTCGCTCGACACTTCGCTCACTCTCATATTTACGCTCATAGGAGGTGCTGCTGCCCTTGGCTTTTGGGCTTCTACCACCAGCAGTGTGTTGGCCGCTGTGCGTCGTAAAGAAAGGTATTTAGGTATCTTACGCCTTATGGGCTACAACTCAAAAGATATTATGGCCTTTCCCATGTTTCAATCCTTACTCACAAGCTTGCTCGGCGCCCTTTTGGCCGCCATGCTCTATACCATTACGGCAACTCTTATAGACCGTCTATTTGCCCATAGCTTACAAGGTGTTGAAAAAATATGTTCCTTACCCCTTAGCCACTTTACTCTGGCAACACTCTTCGTGTGTATTTTATCTTTAGCTGCTACGATTTTTCCGGCCAATCGAGCTGCACGCATAGAACCTTCGGAGGTTATCAGAGATGTATAAAGCCCTGCTCATATGCCTATTAACCTTATTAATTTGCCCCGAAAGCCACGCGGCTTTAAAGCTTAAAGGCAGTGCCGACATTACCGAAGGCTTTAACCCAAACCCTTCTTCAAGTGATATTATATTACCCATGCCTTGCGATACATCCATGGTTTTTAAGCTGGTAGCTGTACCGGCCAAAGGTTTTTTGTGGGATATGACCACTCGCTTTGGGCGAGACCATAGCTCAAGCCAAGACCGTGCCTATTATGACAGCCGCCATACAGCTTCGCTTTCTGCCCCTTTTAGCCTTAATGACCTGCCAAAAGCATGGCAAAAATTTGCTCCTGCCAAAACATCGGGCAGTAATTTCTTTTATTATCTTATAGGTAAATACGAAGTGACTGGCCTGCAGTGGAGTGCGCTTATGGACGCAAGCTGCCCCAAGCCTTCTGCGGAAAATGTACGCCCCAAAACCGATATTAGTTGGTATGAAGTCACAGAATTTAGCCAAAAATACACCGCATGGCTTTTGCAAAATGCCCCCGAAAGCTTACCACATTTTATAAGCGATACCCGCAATGTAGGTTATGTGCGCCTGCCCACAGAAAGCGAGTGGGAATACGCTGCCCGTGGCGGCCAAAACACCACAAGCCAAGAGCTTTTGGAAAAAGATTTCTTTCCCATGCCAAAGGGTGCTTCTTATGAAGAATATGCCGTTTACCGCCCGGAAAGCACAAGCCGCATCGAAGAAAACCCCTTGCGCATAGGTTCAAGAAAGCCGAATAATTTAGACCTATACGATACAGCCGGCAATGCAGCAGAAATGGTGCTGGATATGTTTCGTTTTTCTCTTGGGGGGCGATTGCACGGCTCTGCCGGAGGTTTTATACGTAAAGGGGGCAGTTTTTTGGTGGGCACAGATGAAATCTTGCCAGGCAGACGTGAGGAAAGCCCTTTTTTTTATGCAGACGGCCCGGCAAAAGCGCGTGATTTAGGCTTTCGTCTTGCCATTTCCGGCATAAACACACCGGGGGGTAACAGACCTTCTCTTTTACAAAACGAATGGGATAAAGCTGGCGAATCCTCTGCCCCCATCCTTCAAGGTACTGACCCTTTAAAAGAAATTGACCGCCTCATTGCCGCGGCTCGCAGTGACCTAGAAAAAGAAAATTATGCACATTTGCGTTCCATACTCAAAGATAATAATATTGCCTTGGAAAGACAACAAATGTTAGTCACTACCTCAGAAATCCGTAATGCCGCCTTTCTGATAGAGAGCGTGCGCAATTTTTCAAGCCGCATTAATATTATAACTAGCACCATAAAAAACTTTGAAAAAAATGCCAAACAGGCTCAAAAGATCAATATGAAAAATTCCATCGAAAATACTATAAAAAAAGCCCAAGCAGGCCTTCTTACCCTGCAGAGCGGCCTTGAGCAATCTGTGAATTTTTATGTCACCAAATTGCAAGAAATACAAAATATTCCCGTAAATATCTTTGACACGGCCCTAGCACAAGTGCAAAGTGAACTACAAAAAGGCGACACCTTCAGCAAAGATCTTTATGAAAATGTATTATTATACAAAGAACATACCAAAGCTGTACGCAATAAAAATTTTAAAGCTATTACGGCAGAACAAATAACTCAGGATATTTTAAAAAAATAGGAGATAGTATGCAAAAAATTGGTTGGATCGGCACAGGGGTTATGGGGCTTGCCATGGCAAGCAATCTGCAAAAAGCAGGATATGAACTTTATATATATACCCGCACCAAAGAAAAAGCCGCACCGCTTTTGGAAAATGGCGCCACATGGGTGCAAAGCCCACGCGAAATGGGGCAAATATGTGATATTGTTTTTTCCATTGTGGGCTATCCCAAAGATGTGGAAGAAGTTTTACTTGGTGAAAATGGCGCTTTGCAAGACATGAAAAAAGGCGGCATTCTTGTGGATATGACTACTTCAAGCCCCGACCTTGCCGAGCACATAGCCGCACGTTGTGCCGAAAAAGGTTGCTATGGGCTAGACGCACCTGTAACAGGCGGAGACGTGGGTGCTAAAAAAGGTACCCTCACCATTTTTGTGGGTGGAGCGCAAGAAGCTTATGAAAAAACTCTTCCTTGCCTGCAAAGTATGGGCACAGCCATTGCCCATTATGGTGCAGCCGGCATGGGACATAAAGCCAAGCTTGCCAACCAAATTGCTGGCGTTAACTATACCGTAGGCATTTGTGAAGCTTTACTTTTTGCCCAAGAAGCAGGCCTTAATTTAGAACAATGGGTGGAAAATGTAGCACACGGTTCTGCCGGCTCTAACAGCTTGCGTGCTTGGGGAAATCGCGTGCTCCACGGTGACTTTACACCTGGCTTTTATTTAGAGCATTTAGTTAAAGATCTTCGCCTATGCATAGACGAATGCCGCCGTATGCAACTCACCTTGCCAGGTATTCTTACAGCAGAAGCCACATATAGCATGCTCTTAACTCAAGGCTATGGAAATAAAGCACACCACTCCTTAATTCAAGGCTTAGCCAAATTTTCTGGAAAAGAATGGAAAGGCGTTGCAAAAATATAATATACCTTTAAAAAATCACATTGGTAATAACATTTAAAAGTATAAAAAACAGGAGCTATCATGCAAAAAATTGGTTGGATCGGCACAGGGGTTATGGGGCTTGCCATGGCAAGCAATCTGCAAAAAGCAGGATATGAACTTTATATATATACCCGCACCAAAGAAAAAGCCGCACCGCTTTTGGAAAATGGCGCCACATGGGTGCAAAGCCCACGCGAAATGGGGCAAATATGTGATATTGTTTTTTCCATTGTGGGCTATCCCAAAGATGTGGAAGAAGTTTTACTTGGTGAAAATGGCGCTTTGCAAAACATGAAAAAAGGCGGCATTCTTGTGGATATGACCACTTCAAGCCCCGACCTTGCCGAACACATAGCCGCAGAGTGCGCCAAAAAAGATTGCTATGGGCTAGACGCACCGGTAACCGGTGGTGTGATGGGAGCAAAAAATGCCACCCTCACCATCTTTGTAGGTGGAGCAAAAGAAGCTTATGCCAAAATATTGCCTTGCCTTGAAGCCATGGGCAGAAGTATTGCCCATCATGGAGAAGCCGGCATGGGGCATCAAGCTAAACTTGCCAATCAAATTGCGGCCCTTGGTAATACCCTTGGCATTTGTGAGTCATTACTTTTTGCCCAAGAAGCAGGCCTTGATTTAGAATTATGGCTTGAAGGCGCCATCAACGGCTCTGCCGGCAGCAATAATTTCCATTTTTTTGCCTCGCGTTCTTTCCAAAATAACTTCGAGCCGGGCTTTTATATGGAGCACTTTTTAAAAGATTTGCGCCTATGCATAGACGAATGCCGCCGCTTGCAAATAACGCTGCCAACTTTATTACTGGCCGAACAAGTATGCAGTATGCTTGTGGCTCAAGGCTATGGTAAAAAAGCCCATTATTCCATAGTGCAAGGCTTGGCTAAGCTTTCTGGAAAAGAGTGGAAAGGCTTAACGCCACGCTAATAGACTAGCTGTTACAAGAAATAACAAAGTTATGCAGCGCTTGTATTTTCAGCAGCCTGTTGAAAAAATCGTTTCAAGCAAAATATTTTTGAAAAATCAAAATCTTCGTTTTTCTCAGGCAGTTCAAAAAGTGTAAGATGCAAGAAAGATTGCTTTTTTTGAGGAAGCATTGGGCTCTTATGGCCCATGCAACGAACAAAAAAGTAATCTGCCGACGCAGATTGCACTTTTTCAACTGACCGCATAACGCTTGGTGCTACTTCCTGTAGCACACAAGCTATCGCAAAAGTCGCTGGCGCCGAAAATAAATTTCGGCTGGCTTTGTTTTGCTCCGCTGCGCGGCTTCTGCTACTTCCTGTAGCAGTCAGTTCTTTTTCAACTGCCTGTTAGGTAATCAGCCTATTTTTTCGTGCAACATGCGCTCTTGCAAATGTGACACAGCGCGGGCCACATGGGTTAATCCATTATAAAATGCAAATATTTGAACAACATCTGCATGGGTATAATGGCGATACTGCCCTTCGGTTCGCGCTGTGGCAAAGTGCGCATCTTCTGCCAAAATAAGCGGCAAAAGAGGTTTTGGACTAGCCTCTTTTTGAGGATTTGCAAACCAGCGTAAAGTATTGGCTGTTTCGTGAGCCAAGTCTGTGACTATTTGTGTTGTTTCTGCATCCACCTTGCTTTGCCGCACCAAGTCAAGGCAATCCATCATGGCTGCCAAATACGTTTTAAGCTCAACCATAAGTCGAATATGGTGTGCAAGTAAGGAATATTCACGATATATGTGTGCCAGTTCATATTTCCTAACACGATAAAATCTTTGTGAATTATCTCCAATTTCTTTAAAAAAATCTTCTAATATTCGTGGTGAAAAACTCTGCTGCCCTTCTAAAAATGCTATTGTCATCTTTTCTATATGTTGTGCCGTTTGAACAAATTGCTTGTGTACAGTAGCTTGCACTTCTGCAGCAGCAGAAGTTGGCCACAAAAAAAGCGAAACAAGCAAGGCACATACAATACCAATACCCATTTCCACCACTCTGTGTAAAGCAAACATAATAACACCACTGTCTAGCGTATGCCCAAGCAAAAGCACAAGCACTGCTGTTACACCTGTCATCTGAAAGCGCTCATCAAAGCGTTCTAAAAATATGCCCAAAGGCACCACAATGCACAAGCCCATAACTCTGCCTTCTAAACTATGCGGCAAAAGTAATGAAACAATAAGCCCAAATACGGCTCCCACACACGTGCCAAAAAAACGCACCAAACCCACTTCAAGGGAGGCAGAAGTGTGCATTTGCATAACCATAAGTGTTGAAAGCGGCGCCCACATGCTGAATTCCATATGCATAAGTTCTGCACACACATAGGCTAAGCTCGCCGCAAGGCCGGATTTTATGCTGTAGAGAATATTTTTTTTGGTAATGGTTTTTTTAAACATTTTTATAAGATGTGAGCGCGAGTGTATGTGCATGGACGTGCGCGTGCCCATGGCAAAAGAATCCCACCAAGATTTTAAAAAACTTTGCTTTTTTCTGATAAAAGACATGGATTACCTTTTAATTTTTCTGCACGGGCGTATATTTACAAAAAAGTTCGCTCATGTGCTGTATGTTCGTTTCACTATCAAACATTTTCGACACTAATTCTTTGGCATTTTTAGCCATTTGCAAAGCTTTTGCTCTGTCATCCAACATAGTAAATATGGCCACAGCCAAGGCTTTAGCATCACGCTCCGGCACCAAATACCCTGTCTTACCATTTTTTACCACATCTCCCATACTGGCCACATCTGTGGCCACCACAGGTAAACCATGGCACATGGCTTCAATAACCACAGTGGGTAAACCGTCAGAACGATCAACGCTTCTTTTAATAACACTTGGCATGACTAATATGTCACTTTCCATAATTTTGCGTGACAAAATATTAGGCTGTACAAAACCCAACATATGCACATGTGCACCTATACCATATTGGGCTATGCGCGCTGTAAGTTTTTTCATCCAAGGGCCTGTGCCGGCTATGGAAAGTTCCACTTCAATACCATCTTTTACAAGCAATTGTACAGCATCTATTAAATAATGGAAACCTTTTGTTTCTATAAGATTGCCTATGGCTATGAGTTTATACGGCGCTTGCATGGGCACAAGAGCTTGCCCCAATGTGGGCAGAGTTGTTACATTATATACTAAATGCAATTTATATTGTTTTTCTTCGGGTAAAAAAGCTTCCATATAGGGCATATTAAAAAGAGAATCTGCCCGCGCAAAAGCACAACCTTCAAGTTTTTCTTGTAAAAAACCGTCGGGTGGGCGCACATCATGTGCCCTTGCAGTGAAAGAAAAGGGTATATTTTCAAGCTTATACGCAACCCAAGCCGCAGTTGCCGGCCCATTGGCCCAAGCTGAATGGATATGCTCTATTTCAAGTTCCTTGCAGCGCTCTGCCAAATAAAAACCGCTTAAAGCAGCCCAAGCATTTTCTAAACGCATTTCTACATCGCGCCAACGCCGCCACAAAAGTGTGCGCAAAATATATTTAGTTTTTGCAGGATCTTTACGAAATTTGCGCCATACAGCCCGTAAAATACGCCCTGTATTCAATATGCCAAAGCGTTCTATGGGTATGTTGGTTTCGCGGATTTCTTGGCTCAAATTTTTTTCTTTTTTACCGTACAATGAAATCACCGAAACGGGCGCATGCCTTTTAAAAAAAGCGTCTACTTCATGAAAAACAAAAGTTTCCGAAGATAAAGGAAACCAATGCGACACGTACAAAGTACGTGGAAAAGGACGGGCAGAAGTGTTAGGTTCTGTCATAATCTCCCCCATAACAGACTGATAAATGCAATCTGTGATATATCTTACCTATTAGTATACAATAGGCATCTAAACTTTATTTGCAATATTTCGCCACATACGCTACCATGCTTTTGGCATGTTAACTAAAAATTTTTTCTATATATAAATAGAAAGCTCTGCACAATTATTTTTACATATAAATTTATTGCTAATATTTGAAAAGTTGTTTTAACATAAAAATTTACTGTGCAGAGTAAAAGGCACAAAAATCAATCATTTAACGGGCAAGCAAAGCTCGCCCTATTCTTGATTTTTGGTCGCATTGACTGCCGTCAACGCTCCGTGAGACTCTACGCAATGAATTGCGCAGAGGTCTCAAATAACTAAAACTACGAGGACACCATGCAGCTTTCTATCGACTTTCCTCAAATAAGCCAAATTTTTTCCAATGCAAAAGACCAAGGGCGAGATTATCTTTTTGAATATGAAGTCTATAAAGTTCTTTCTCTTTCCGGTAGCGAAGCCCCACCCATAACACAACTTTTTACGCGCAACAC
>CAYJGS010000003.1:0-30394 GCA_964369505.1 uncultured Desulfovibrionaceae bacterium
ACTTTGTCAGCACTCTCACCTGCTGCTAGGCAACAAGTGTTTTTATAGATTACATCCGTGTGGCTTTGCTCACTTCTGCCAAGCGAGCCGTTACTGCTCCAGCTCCTGCAGGACTTGTCAAAACTGTAGCAAGGTGTTCCACCACTTTTTGGTCATAGCCTGTGACATTTTTACGTAAAATATCAAGGGCTGTATCTATGGGAAGACTTGCGCGGAACGCTCTTGGGCTGGCCATGGCGCAAAAAGCATTAACCACACCAAGCACGCGACCGTGCATACCAATGGCTTCACCTTTTAAGTGATTGGGGCCGCCGCTACCGTCAAGTTTTTCGTTCATCTGTAGCACAGCCGTGGGTACTGGTGAACCAAAATCAATGGTATTTAAGATGTTAAAAGCATATTCTGGAATACGTGCCAATTCAGCTTGCTCTTCTGGCGTAAGTTTATCTGTTTTAGATAATAAATCACGGGGCACAAATATGCGGCCTATTTGTGAAAGTACGGCTGCTGTGCTTAATGTGTCCTTATCTCTGCCTTCAAGGGCCATATCTTCGGCCAATAATTCTACGAGTTGGCGCATAAGGCTTGAGTGTCCAGCAAGGTAAGGGTCTACTCTTTCAATGGTGCCCACAAGAGCTTCGATGGTGCTCATTTGCTGCTTATTACGCTTTTCACTATTTTTACGGAATTCTGTAATATCTTGAAGTGTTACAACAGCAGCTGTGGTGTCTTCTTCGTCTGGGTTTTTATCTTCAAAGGGGAAAAGGGTTGCGCGGAAAAGCCTTTCTTCGTTTTGTAGAGGCAAGATGAGCTCAATGGTCTTTGATGTATTGGACTTAGACACATCGGCCACGGCTTGTTGCACTTGTAAAGCGACTTTTTCCGGTACAATTTGGTGTAAGTTACTGTCCTGCAATTCTTCTTCGGGCTTGCCCACAATATTGGCAAAGGCGCGGTTGACCACGTGCAGCTTGCCGCTTACGTCAGCCATAATAAGGCCCACATCCAAAGAAACATTAATGCTGTCTAATAGATGTTTTTGCTTTCGAATAACTTGGTATAATTGACTAAATTTCTTGGCAACAGTGGCTTGCTCGCGTCCTATAATAATCCACCAGACAAGGGCAAACATAAGCAAAACGCTCAAGCACAAAAAAGTACCGGCGCCGTATATAAGATTAAAGGCGCGATTAAGTTGAATGTCTACAAATTGTGCAGGGATTTCTTCCACCACAAGCCACTCAAGGCCAGGCACACGAAGTCCGAGAGAATAAACCTGTTCATTGCCATTCACTGAAATACGGCTAGCAAAAGGAACACTGGTAGCTTCTGGCACAATTTGTATATTTTTTGGTAAGTCGCGTACACTGTCTGGTCGCACAACTTCCCAGTCGCTGCCGTTAAATTGTAAAATATTTGTTTCAATTTCTTGGCCTGAACTTTCGCTTAAGCTTATAAAACTGCTCAGTTGCCCCGTAACGGGAAGGGTAATCAGAAAAGCGGCAACACTTTTAGTTTCGCTGGCATCTACTTGTGCGGGCATAAGTGGTGCTACGTAATCAAGCACCATGCCTGTGGCTGTATTGCGCACGGGAGCGTACTTTATTTTGTTGATTTTCACCGCTTCTTGCACAGCCATAACTTGATCTTGCTGCATGGGAATGGGGCGTGGCTGAGGGGAGAGCAAAATATTGCCAAGGGGGCTTACGAGCCGTGCATCTTGCAATCCGTTATACGTCATAAAATCTTGCAATGTAGTGCGGATAAGTGGCACAAATTCAGATAAATAGGACATATCTTCATTGGGGGCGCCAGCGCTGTCTGGATCATTGAGTTTGCTTACTTCATCGATATCCATGGAGGCTATGTCTTGTGCATAGAGTTGGAACGTCGCTGAGTCGCTGATGCGCCTTGCTTGTTCTTCAAGACCCATGCCCCAAAGCTTGATGGTTTCAACCGATGAGCTGGCGTTGAGCTGCAAGCGTTCTTGCTGATTGGCAAGAATATCTGTTTTTTGGGCGGTATAAAATGTCTGACAGAGCAAAATTGTAACACCGCAAAATGCGATGACAACAGCACTGAATAAGACCAGCCGTGTTTTTTTCTTCATCCCTTCAGCATTATTTGTCATTGTTGTACCGTTTTGACCAAACATGTGCTTCTCCCTAAGAGTTATTTTTTAGGCATGACATGCATCCATCTGTTTTTTTCATTGACCGAATACTGTGGAATGTAATGTCGTATACGGGAATGAGAAAGAACGTTTCTGGATAGATTGTCTAGTATATAAATGTCACCGTCAATATACACTGCAAGCACAGCATGTGCCAGCTTTAGAATAGTATCTTTTAATACTACTATTCGCAACTTTTCTGGTGGAAAACCCAATTTTCGTAAAGTAAAATATTTCGCAATGGCATAGTCTTCGCAATCTCCTGATTTTCTTCTGAATTCATCAGGAATAGCCCAATAATCTGGTGCTTTGTATACGCTTGGATCTTGTTTATAAGGCCATTGATTCCAAAAAGAGTTAATAATTTTAATGGTATCAAGTTCAGATTTGCCTTTTACTTTGGCTTCTAATCCACTCCATGTGGTGCCGGCATTAAGTTTTTTGTCATTAGTTAATATGTCGTTTTTACTATGCCTTTCTTGCACGCGCAACCATTGAGGCAAAGCCTTTAAAGGCCCTCTAAATTCAATGGATCCAAAAAGGCGAGGCGTTTTTGGTTTTTTTTCTGCAGCGTAAATATCTTCTCCTGCAAGGCACAAAAAGAGTGTAATTATGCCAAAGAAATATAGGAAAAGGCATTTAAGCCATTGTTTAACATAAATATATATCACGTAACGCTCTTAGAGCCATACAGGCTGTGTTGTTATGAAGATTTCCAATTATTATAAGCATCAAGGATAAAATTAACTGTTTTTTGAGTTTGCGTACGCACATTATAGTTTTCAATAATGGTATCTCGGGCTGCAGTACGCAAAGGTGCCATTTGTTGTTGTTTTTCTAATAAAGTTATGATGGTTGAGCTTATATTTCCAGCATCAAGTTGATCATATAAAAAACCGTTTTGGCCATGGGCAATCACTTCGCGCACAGGCGCTGTGTCTGGGCCAAGCACAAGGCAACCGCAGCTCATGGCTTCAAAAAGCCCCGAGGATAGGGCATATGGCTTAGATAAAAACATATGCACCGATGAAGATTGTAGTAACCTTCTGTAATCTTTGTAAGGTTTGAAGTTGATAAAGTGTACCCTTTCGGAATCTATATTATAGGTAGAGCGTAAACTGTCCAGCCATTTATGTTCTGCATGTTCGTTCTTAGCTTGGGCGGTGGCCATAACAAGGACATGACACTTGGGTCTTTTTTCTAAAATTTGGGGTAAGGCGTGTAAAAAATGTGGAAAGTTACGTTGTGAATCCAAGCTACGCCCAGAAAAGGTGACCAATTCTTCTACATGAGACAAGTCAAGTTCATCAATAACAAAGCGCTCATGGGGTTTTGGAACAAAGAAATCTGCGTCAATACCTTCGTGTAAAACTTCAATTCTCGAAGACAATTCTTCGGGATACAAAGATTTTTGCCATGCTGTGGACGTATAGGCCATGTGGCAGTCTGAAAGGGCATTCCACTGAAAAAAGTTTCTAGCTCTGTCTGGCGCAAAATCAAATGTCGGAAAGTTTTTATTTTGTTGAAGCAGGGTAAAGGTGCTGCCCTGGCTATGAAAACCATCGGCATAGGCCACATGGAATGCTTGAGAAAAAATATCTTTAGCATAAAGGCCGCACCCTTGCCCAGCGTGAGAAATAATAATATCTGGAATAAAACCAGTATCTTTAAGGCGCATGAGGGCTGATCCTATGCAATTTCCTCGCCTAAGTCCTCGCAATACCTCATATTCAGCACGATCTGGCATAGGGGCTATGTGTGGCAAAGCCACTAATATGCGGCGCACTTTGGGTATGCGAACATCCCGGCGCGAAGAATCAGTGACAAACAGTACCTTGTTGTCTGAATCTGAAGCTATTTTTGCTGCTGTGTATCTAAATGGTCCTGGAAAGCTTTGTGGTAGAAAAAGTACTCGCATATGCTGTCCTATTTATTGACAACCCTACTCTGTAATTTTTGAACAAAAAGTTTACCTTCAGGGGTAGCCATATATTGTTTAAGGGTTTCCAATATGGTGGCGTCAAAATGTGCACCGTCTTTTTGTAAAATAGCTAAAGTGTCCTCTAGGGTTTTGGCTTTACGATATACGCGTGGGCGTAATATAGCACAAAACACGTTGGCAATATTTAGAATACGTGAGAGGAAAGATATTTCATCTCCTTTTAATTGTTGTGGATAGCCTGTACCGTCCATATTTTCATACATTTGGAAAATGGAGCCCTGTACGGGTAGGCCAAAATCAAAACCTGACAATAAGTCATAGGTTTTATTAACGTGCGTGCGCATAAGGTCACGCTCTTCAGGCGTGAGTTGGCCTTTTTTATTCAAAAGATTGTTTGGCAGGCTCAGCATGCCAATTTGGCTTAAAGAAGCTGCAATACGCAGAGTTTTAAGCTCTTCTTCTGTGCATTCAAGGTGCTTGGCAAGACTTACAGATAAGTCTCCCATGGCTTGCGATTGGCCGCAAATATAGGGATTTACAAGTTCAATAGCCATGGTAAGCACATTGATGAGCTGGTCAATACGCCTTTGTTCGATTTGCCGCTCTTCTACCATTTTGGTAACATCACGATATACCGAAACAACGCCGCTTACACTCTTATGATCGCCAAAATACGGCGTACATACACCTTGAATATATTTGCTTTTGCCAAGTATGGTGAGTCTTTCTTCAAAGGTTTGTGTCTTTTCTGTGCGCACAACTCTATCTAGGAATCTTTGTAAAATTTCCGCAGCATTAGGGTGCATGATGTTACCCATTTTGTACCCATAAAGAGAGTCTGGCTCATGACTTACGGAGTTGGAGAAACTATTGTTGGCATACTGGATATTGCCAAGGGTGTCTGTAAGTACCACCGCATCTTCCAAAGTGGCGTTGATGCCATCCAAAATTTGCTTTTGCGATGTTACGTCATTGTGTAATTTGCGCAAATTGCGTTCCATGGCTCTTTCATTACGTCCTACAAGGAACCACCAGCCAACAATCAGCACAAAAGCTGTTATTCCAATGCTCACAGATACGAAAACAATCATAAAATGGCGGAATTTTGCATAAAATTCTTCTGCCACCTGTGTGAGTTCTTCGTGAGTTACAAGGAAATTATATCCTTCCACTGGCATGCCAAGTGAATAGACACTATCTCCACTGGCAAGGTTACGCTTGGCTAAAGGCAGCGCACTTCTGGGAGGAGTTTCCCAGCCCCCCATGGGAAGCAAAGCTGCTGTATTTAAATCAATAAATTGTAATATATTAAGATCGTCTTCGGCCCATTGCATAAGCCTGTACGGTCTTTCGTTGCTTTCTGCTATGGTAAGAATTCTAGCCAAAGGGTGCTCCACAGGCACATAGGTGAGCATTACAGCTACAGGTTTTTCAGGGTCAAGATCTGTATAAGCTGGTGGAAAGATAGGATAAGCCATGTTCAGTATGAGCTCTTCATTGCTTACAGTTACCAAAGAAATAACGGGTTCGCCCGACGTTAGGGCTTTGCGTAAAAGCAAGTTTTGCGCCGGCGTTATTTGGGTTACTTCTTCGGATGTTCGCAACAACGGTGTGAGATTTGCGTCCCATACGCCTGCATTAACAATATTTTTTTCTTCGTCGATAAAAGCTTTGAGTTGTTGTTCAAAGCGTGTGCGTAATTGCCCAAGGTCGCGACCGCTCTCGCTTTGCAAAGCCCATTGCGGCAAGGCTCCACTGTCTTTTTGCTGTTCAAGCACAAGGGATTCTGTACAATACAAACGTATCATATCTTTGTTGGTGAATCGTGCAGATTCTTCTTTTATGCCGTCAAGCCAAAGTTTTAGGGCTGCTGCTTTACTCTTGGCGTCGGTGGAAAGGGAAACAATGAGGTTGTTTTCCATGGTTGAGGATGCATAACGCACCGTAAAAAAGGCAAAGGACGTAATAATCCCCACCACCAAAATCATGATGCAAAGGATGAGTAGCAGACTATTAAAGTGAAGTTTTCCTGTGGAAACATTTTGGCGCATACAATCCTACCTTTCACGCAAAGCGTTTTGCTGCGCTTTTAAAACAGGCTTTAAAATGTAATCAAGAATGGTCTTACGACCTGTAAGTATATCTGCTGTGGCTACCATACCCGGCATAATGGGTAAGCTTTCGCCTTGATATACTATACCATTTTTATGGGTACGTAATTTGGCAAGATAAAAAACTTCGCCTTTTTTATCTTCAATGGTGTCGGCGCTTATTTGTTCTAAAATGCCTTCTAAACCGCCGTAAATACTAAAATCATAAGCGGAAAATTTGATCATGGCCTTTTGATTTGGGTGCAAGAAGGCCACATCGGCCGGGCGAACTCGCACTTCCACAAGTAAGGTATCGTCAAGAGGAACTATTTCCATGATAGCTTCACCAGGCTTCACAACGCCGCCAATGGTATTGATATGGATTTGCTTAACAATACCGTTTACGGGAGAACGCATTACAGTACGCGTTACTCTGTCACTGCCGGCAGAAAGTGTTTCTTTCAAAGAGTTGAGTTCTGCACGCCTTTCATTAATTTCTTGGGTAATTGCTGCGTCTAGTTCTGCTTCTCGAAATGTAATGCGCTGCTGAGCTTCAGTGGCAGCGGCTTGCGCCTTTGGTATAGATGCGGTCAAACCTTCGGATTCGCCTTCAAGGTTAGCAACTTTTTGTTCCAATTCCAAAAATTCAATGCGTGAATAGTTTTTGCGCTCAAGCAAAGGAAGCACAGTATTGCGCTGTTCAACGGTGAGTTCCAAGTTGCGATCCACAGCACGCTTACGTGTTTGTTGTTCTTCAACGTCTTGCAGGCGCTGTTCGTATTGTGATTCCAAAAGATTTAATTCGCTTCTGCGTTGCAAAAGGCGCGCTTCCATAATGGACAATTGGTCTGCTATAATTTGCGGGGCTGTGCTTTTTATATCTTCGGGAAATTCTGGTGTGCTGTCAGTAAGCTCAGCTTCAAGTCGAATGATGGCAGCACGATTTTCTAGAGATTTACTTAAAGCATCCCTATAGGTTGAGGTGGCCATTTCGTTATCTAGCCTTGCCAAAGGGGCGCCTTGGGTGATGGTTTCACCTTCACCAACCAAGATGGCTTGCAAAATGCCGCCTTCAAGGTTTTGGATAATTTGGGTGCGCTGTGAGGCAATAACTTTTCCTTCAGCGCGCGTGACTTCGTCTACCTCAGCCCAAGCGGCCCAACTCACAAAAACAACAATAAATAAACCCGTTGCTAAAGAAAGTAAACGCGCCTGCAAAGTAGGTTTGCGTTGTAAAGCTGCTTCTACTACATCTGCGTAGCCAAGTTCATGCTTTTGCAAGTGTTCCCTATCGCCATTTAAGTCTTTTGGCATATCTCCTGTATGTTCAGAAGAACTAGCAAGGAACATATCCTTAATGCGTGCTGATAATGATTTTGAATTGCTCATATAATTTTCCTTATGAGTTTTTCTGATATATAACGTGTACTATATCAGTGTTCCTCATCGGTGTATAATTTTAAAATAGTGTGTTAATAAGCATAAGCAAAAATGTACTATTTATGCTGTTTTTTGCTCAGCCGGTACTTCTTTGGGAGGAGGTGCTGTGCCTCTAAGCTTTGCAATAACTTCATCTTTTGGTCCGTCGGCCACGATGCGCCCAGAGTCCATAACCACAAGTCTATCTACAAGTTTGAGCATACTCATACGGTGTGTCACAAGAATAAGTGTTTTGTGGTGCAAATTTTTCATGAGCCTGTTTTGCACTGCTTGCTCAGATGATGTGTCCATATTACTTGTGGGTTCATCTAATATAAGCACTTCTGGGTCACGCACAAGGGCTCTGGCAAGACCAATAGCTTGCCTTTGACCGCCGGAAAGGGCTTTGCCTTGTTCGCCCACCTGAGCACCAAATCCTTCGGGGTTTGTGCGAATAAAATCGCTAACCCCAGAAAGCCCTGCCGCTCTAAGCATACGCTGGTCGTTGATGCAAGGGTCACCAAGGGTAATATTATCGCGCACAGTTCCGTAGAAAAGCACTGTATCTTGAGGAGCAAATCCCACACGAGCGCGTAATTCTGCACCGGCCATTTGGCGAATATCCACACCGCCAAATTTAACTGCGCCGTCCTTAGGCTGGTATAAGCCTATGAGCAAACGTATGAGTGTGGACTTACCCGATCCCATACGACCAATAACGCCCACTTTTTCTCCCGGTTCAATAGAAATGGAAAGCCCTTCTACGGCCGTGCGAGCAGCGCCTGGATAGGCAAAGCTTACCCCTTCAAGGGTAAATGAATGCTCAAGAGGGCCAAAGTCAACAGTGGCTTGAGATTGCCTGTCTTCTGAAGGGATAGACATAAGCATATTCAAAGCATCCAGTGAAATGCGCGAATTTTGATAGCGAGTGATGAGCCCTGCCATTTGCATAAGCGGTGCCATGGCGCGGCCGGCAAGAATATTACTGCCGATGAGCCCACCCATGGTAAGTTCGCCCGCAGCAATTAAGTGCACGCCCCAAACCACCATGCCCACGGTAATAAATTGAGTAACAAACACTGAAAAGCCTACAGCAAGAGAGCCGTATTTTTTTGTTTCAATATTAGCTTGAGCTGAATCTTCTACCACCGTTTCCCACATGCGCTGCATACGGTTTTCGCCTTGGCAACATTTTAATGTTTCAAGACCATTGACCATTTCTGTGAGTAGCGCATTTTTGTGCATGCTCTGTGTGTAACTTTTTTCTGCTGCACGTTTTGCCATGGATTGTAAAAGTATACCTGCGCCAAACATGATGGGCATGGCTACAAGCGGTAAAATAACAAGAGGGCCGCCAATAAAACTTAAACAAAGTAAAAAGAGGAAAAGAAATGGTAAATCTATACACGACAGTAGGGTAGAAGAACTGAAAAATTCGCGTAACGATTCAAATTCACGAACATTATTAACAAGTGCCCCGGTGGATTCTGGTTTGTGGTCAAGCTGCATGGACAATACTTTGTCCACAAGCATGCTGGAAATAACAACATCGGCATTACGGCCGGCTGTATCCACAAAGTGATTGCGTAGGGTACGCAGTAAAAAGTCAAAAAGATAAGCAATAGTGATACCAAGAGCCAAAACCCAGAGTGTGTCCAAAGCGTTATTGGGTACCACTCTGTCATAGACGTTCATAACAAAAAGCGGACTGCCCAAAGCAATAAGGTTAATGATAACACTTGCAAAAGCAGCATGCTTGTAGATGGGGGCATAGTATTTAATGGCGTCCCAAAACCAACGCTTACCTTTTGGGCGATGAAAGGAATCAATACGCTTATCTTGCGGATTATCCATGGCGCCAAAAACGGCAAAGCCAGTGTATTCCTTAATGAGGCTTTCTTGGCTGATTTGCTGGGGGTCTTCGCCAAGTTCAGGGAAAATAACGGTGGCCACTTGGTGGCTTAGGGCTGTCAGTACGCAAGACCTATTATTTTCTAATAATAAAATACAAGGCAAAGTCATAGGAGAAATATCTTGCAATGTGGGGCGAGGCAAAATGCGTGCGCGCAAACCCGCCCTAGCTGCAGAGCGTAAACACTCGCCGGGGGTTACGTCTCCAACGCCGGCTAAGCCTGCGTATAAAAATTGTGGAGATACTCCTTTGCCGCGTAAACGTAAGAGAGAGCTTATGCTGCGCAAAAGCGGTGGGATAAAATCCACTTCTGCAGGAGCTATGGGCATGGTTAAAGGCGGCACTGCGCCAGAAGCATTTTGCTCTTGGCCTCCTTCGCTCTTTTCGCCTTCTTTCGCCTCTCCATTATTGGCAACCTGAGTTCCTTGTTCAGGAGAATTTGCAGCAGATTTTACCACATCTGTTTTTTCGCTGCTTCCCGCTGGGGGATTTTGCGTTTTTTCTTGTGTGGCTTTAGGAGTCTCCGCAGAAGCTTGTTCAGGCGCCGTTGCGCTTGCAGAACTTGGAGTGCTTTGTGTTACATGTGACATGGAATTTTTTTGATTTTGCATAGGTGCGGCTTGATTTAGCACAGCATTAGGAGACTTTGGCATATTGTTTTGAGTATGCGCGACAGAGGAAGTCGGCGCAGCTGAAACCGCTTCGGGAGCTGGTCTTTCAGCAGGAGCAGGCTTAGGTTGAGCTTCAGGTTGTTGCTGTGGAATTTTATTTTGTGAAGGAGCTTTTTTTGCGGGTGCTCTATATGGAGCTTGTCCCGGTTTTCTTGGGGGAATATTTCCCAAAGGAACATCAGCTGCTTCATCGCGCAAATTAGCTCCAAAAGGATCAAAAGGGATATTGCCCGTATTTTGATCTTGAGCAGGGGTGCGATTTTGCTGGGAGTTTTGAGATGTAACGCCCTGTGCCGCACTTTTTTGAGACGGCACAGGGGCAGTATTTGTATTCGTAGCTTTCTTAGACATGTTTTTTCTTTCTCGCGTTAAAAGTAGTTAGCTTCATGCATATAACTACGAATGAATGTGTACTCTGTCAAGAGTAAGCTGTTTTTATTGTGAAGCCCTGAGCACTTGCTCTGGTTGAATGTTTAATTCTGGCAACAATAATCCAGCCAAAGCATAAAGAGTATAGGAGCTTATAAGTATGTTAGCTCTGGCTGTTACAGCTTGAACTTCGGAGTTGTAAAGTTCACTTTCAGCATCAAGCACGTCCAAAAGGGTACGTTGACCAATGAGGAATTGCTCCATGTAGAAATCGCGAGTTTGCAAGTTGTATACAAGAGCTTCTTCATGGTAACCAAGTTGCGTAATAGCTGTTTGGTAGTCCGCCCAAGAATTTTGTATTTGCAATGTAAGGTCGTCCATAAAACTATACGCTGTTTGACGAGCTTCGCGAACGCGCGCTGCTGCAGCTTTGTTGGCGGCCCAATCTGCTCCGCTGTTAAACAAATTCCAACGAACAGTGCCAAGCACATCAAAGTTGGTGGTCCAAGTATCGCTATCTCTATGGTCATAGGAACCTGTGTTGCTATAGCTAGGACCTGCTTCAAGGTTAATGGTGGGGTGATAATTGGCTGTGGCCAATTCTTTATTGGCTTGGGCTGTGCGCACGTCTGCCAAATAAGCAACAACTTTAGGGTTATTTTTCTTGGCAAGGCTCAGCACTTCTTCAGGATTAGAAAACATTTTTAAAGGCTGTTTTACCGGACCAAGAACCACAGGCACGGGAAGTTCTGTAAGCCTGCGATAGCCGTCTTCATCTTTAATAAGATCTGTTCTGCTTGTTTCAAGCGTGGTCATGGCGCGCACAAGACGGCCTTGAGTTTGAGTTACGTTAGCAAGGGTGTCAGCGCCTGTGGCTTCGCGGTCACGAGTAAGCGCAAGGATTCTTTCGTGAGTAACCACGTTATTTTCAGCAAGTTTAAGGTTTTGTTTGCGCCAAATAAGGTTCACATGTGAAATGATACCGTCTAAAGCCAAGGTGGTAGCATTATCAATAACACGGCTTGTCACAGAGTCAACCGTTGCTTGGCTTGCGCGCACACGACTGCGAGTGGCAAAACCATCCCAAATGGGTTGAGTGAGCAAAAGACTGGCTTGGCCGGTGCCGAAGAAATAACCAGAGTTATTGGCAGCACGGGTTGTTGAGTTGTTTAAGCTTGTGACACCAGCATTACCGGTAAGGTCGATGCTAGGTCCATAGCCTGCTTTGGCGCGTCTTAATTCATATTCATTAACTACAAGATTTTCTTGTATGGCCTTGAGAGATTTATGGGTGTTGATAACGCCCATAACCGTTTCTAAAAGTGGTGTAGCTTTTGCACCTTCTGCGCCAGTGTCTTTAATTTCGTATGGGCCACCAGTGATGCCTTTGGGATCAACACTACTAGCGTGTGCCTGAGTTCCAAAACCTAGAGCACAAGTAAGTGCCAAGAGCAAGATGCATTTTCTTGTCATCATAAGAGTACCAACCTTTCCTTTTTACATGATAAATCGTAAAATGAACAAAAAATCAATGTGCAACAAGTTTTTTTGTTCATTTGCAAACAATATGTTGCCGTTTCAGAGTAGATGACGCGCGCTCTCAAGTCCTCTCAGCTTTGCTACAAGCAAAGCTCTTAAAAACGCATTAGTGTCTCTCCTCGCTATTTACTATTGAAGGCAGTATAGAATTTTGTATCCAAAATATCAAGCAAAAAATAAATAAACAGAAAAGTTTAGATTGTATGTGTATGTTTTTTATTTTCAGTTCGTTATAGAAAGTCTAGTTTTTTTTATGAAAAGAATATAGGAAAAAAATAAAAAAAATCAGCATGTAAGCCTGGATTTATGCCATGCTAGTAGTACTATATTTTTATTTTTCTGTTACTATTTTTGCTTTACTTTGGATTTTTTTTAATGAAAAAGTAAAGTTTTTTAAATTTATTTATTAGGGTCATGATGCATAACATACAAAAAATAAATATCTTTCGTGTTTGTGGGCATAAAATGTGGGCAAGACGCATTGACGTGATGTGCATTTTTTGCTAATAATGCTCTTTAAGTTGCACAAAAGTTCAATTTGTGCTCGAAAATATGCCTTATTTGTACAAAATTATATGAAAAATTGTGCAATGGCAAAGCCTTTATTTTTCCCTATTCTGCCCAAGCTCATTTTATGCAGCTCGGGCATTTGCCTTATCTTTGGTTATATAGTTTTCGTAAGGTTCAACGGTTCTATTAACATTCTACTAAGGCTGGTGTGCATGGGTGATTTTATCCAACAATTGATCAATGGATTAGCTGTGGGCAGTATTTATGCTCTCGTGGCGCTGGGGTATACCATGGTTTATGGTATATTAAAACTCATTAACTTTGCCCACGGTGATTTGTTCACCATCGGTGCCTATCTTGGTTTGACTTTGCTTGTAAGTGCTGGATTTTCTGGTGCTTTGCCCATAGAACTTGCCATAGTGCTTGTGTTTATTATGGTGGCAGTACTGGTAGCAATTATTGGTTTTATGCTTGAGCGCGTTGCTTACCGTCCATTGCGTAATGCCAGCAGGCTTTCGGCTGTGGTTTCTGCACTTGGCGCTTCCATATTTTTCCAAAATGCTATCATGCTTATATACGGTGCGCGTTTTTTTGTGTATCCGGAAGCTGTGCGCCCCACGTTCACGGTGGGCATAGGGGATTGGGAAATTCCAGGTATTCGTGTTCTTGTTATTATCACCTCATTTTTGCTCATGTTTGCTTTGCATCTTTTTGTGCAAAAAACCCGCACAGGGGCTGCTATGCGCGCTGTTTCCATCGATCAAGGTGCTGCGCGGCTTATGGGCATAAATGTAAATAGAATAATTTCCATTGTGTTTATGATTGGGCCTGGTCTTGGTGGTGCAGCTGGCATGATGGTTGGTGTATATTATGGTCAAATTGATTTTGTTATGGGCTGGAGCTACGGCTTAAAAGCCTTCACCGCCGCTATCTTAGGTGGCATTGGCAATATTCCTGGTGCCATGCTCGGCGGACTTTTACTCGGAGTTATCGAAGCCATGAGTGCGGCTTATATTGCTGCTGCTTGGAAAGATGTTATAGCCTTTGCAGTATTAATCTGTATTCTTATTATCCGCCCCACGGGTATCTTGGGCGAAAGGGTGGCTGATAAATTATGATGCAATTACGCCATATTATATCATTGGTTCTTGTGGTAGTTTTATTTACTATCCCTTTTGTGGCCAACCGTTATTGGATTGATGTGTGTGTGAGTATTGGCTTGTACGCTTGGCTTGCGCTTTCGCTTAATGTTATTTTAGGGCAAGCCGGTTTATTCCATATGGGGCATGCGGCTTTTTATGCCATTGGCGCTTATACTACGGCGGTTTTAAATACCATGTTTGGTATTCCGGTGTTGTATTTATTACCCTTGGCCGGCATTGCTGCTGGTGTATTTGCTTTGATTGTAGCCCGTCCCATTATCCACTTGCGCGGTGACTATTTGCTCATCGTAACCATAGGTATTGTGGAAATTGTACGCCTAACACTCATCAATGATGTGGGCGGTGTTTTTGGTGGCTCCAACGGCATATTCGGTATTTCACGCCCTGAAATACTGGGCTTTCGTATAGTATCCCCTACACAATTTTATTACTTTGTTTGGGGTGGAGTTGCTTTAAGTGTACTTTTCTTTGCTTGGCTTGCGCAATCACGTTTTGGTCGGGCTTTAAATTATATTAAAGAAGACGATACCGCCGCCAATGGCTGTGGTGTCAATGTGGCAAAATATAAGCTTATTGCCTTTATCATAGGGGCTTGCTGGGCAGGCACCGCCGGCAATGTTTTTGCAGCAAAAATGACCATTGTGACGCCTGAATCTTTTTCTTTTACTGAATCAGTAGTTATATTTGCTGTGGTTATTTTAAGCGGCGGCAGTCAGCTTGGCGTGCTTATCAGTACATTTATTTTTATTGGCTTGCCTGAAATTTTACGCGAATTTTCCAATGCGCGTATGCTTCTTTTTGGTTTGGCCATGATGGTTATGATGATTTGGCGTCCACAAGGTCTGCTTCCTCCCGCTTTGCATAAATATCTTGTGTGCATATTTGACAAAGATGGTAAACCTATTTCCGGGCACTGCGCCCATGCCGAAGCTTGTGCTTTGGCTGACGCGCAAAAAAAGCCCGCTGATATTGCAGGGGGCAAGTCATGAGTTTATTACGTCTTGCCAATGTTACCAAGGTTTTTGGCGGCCTAACCGCCATGCAAGAAGTGAGTTTTGAACTTGAGCGCGGCACCATTATGGGACTTATTGGGCCAAACGGTGCCGGAAAAACTACAGTTTTTAACTGTATTACAGGTAACTATACTCCCGAAAAAGGTGATATTTATTTTAAAAATGAACGCATCACCGGAATTCCTTCGTATAAACTTGTAAAAAAAGGCATTGCCCGTACTTTCCAATCCATACGCCTTTTCCCCAATATGCAAGCTGTGGAAAATGTATTGGCAGGCCACCATTGCCGCATGAGTGCTGGTGTTGTGGCTTCCATGCTCAGACTGCCATGGCAAAGGCGCGAAGAGCGCGCCGCATTAGACAGATCTATGCAAGAACTAGCCTTTGTGGGCTTGAGCGACCTGTATAATGAGCGTGCTGGTAGCCTTTCTTATGGTAAACAAAGATTACTTGAAATTGCCCGCGCTTTAGCCACTGACCCGGAATTACTCATTTTAGATGAACCGGCAGGCGGCATGAATGAACAAGAGACAGCAGAACTTATGGAGCTTATCCACGCCATACGCAAACGCGGTATTACCATTTTACTCATTGAACACGATATGCGCCTTGTTATGCATATTTGTCATAAATTGGTAGTGCTTGAGAATGGTTGCGTCATCGCCAAGGATATTCCTGAAAATATTCGTAATAATAAGGCCGTCATTGAGGCATACCTCGGTGTCGATGATGGGAGCTGGTAGTATGGCACTTTTAGAGTTAAAAGATGTATATGTGAGCTATGGCCCCGTTGAGGTATTGCACGGCATAAATTTAAAGGTGGAAGAAGGTGAAATTGTTGCCATTTTGGGCGCTAACGGTGCCGGAAAAACCACCACCATGCAAACCATCAGCGGCTTACAAAAAGTAAAACAGGGCGAAATTATTTATGACGGTGAAGAACTGCATAAATTACAAAGCTTTGATATAGTAAAACGTGGTATTATGCAATCTCCTGAGGGGCGGCGTGTGTTTAGCACCATGTCTGTGCTTGGCAACCTTAAGCTTGGCGCATTTACCATTGAAGACAAAGACAAAGTGGCAAAAACCTTAGAATGGATTTTTGAACTTTTTCCACGTTTAGAAGAAAGGCAACGCCAGCTTGCCGGAACTCTCTCCGGCGGTGAACAGCAAATGCTTGCCATAGGACGAGCCCTTATGGGGCAACCGCGCGTGCTTTTGCTTGATGAACCATCCCTCGGGCTTGCACCGCTGCTTGTGGGTTCTATTTTTGAAACAGTGCGCACCATTAACAAAAAAGGCGTAACTGTACTCATAGTGGAACAAAACGCCAGAGCCGCCTTAAAGCTTGCCTCACGCGGCTATGTGCTTGAAGTGGGTAATGTGGTTATGGAAAATGAGGCTAAGGCTATGCTCAATGATCCCACTATACGCGAAGCCTACTTAGGTGGCCATTAATCCGTTCGTGGCGGCGCATAGCATGTAAGTGGAAGCAAGTTCCACTTACGCGCCTTACTCACTCGATAGCTCGCTACCGCTCGAGTCTGCGACGCTTTAAGGAATATCTAAATGTAAAAGTCAAGTTGCTTATGTATGTCCATATACATAAGCAACTTGGCTTTTACATTTCCTTGCATCTGGTACTTTTTGAACGAATTATTTTCCATGTTTCCCTTTTTGTTTTTTATGCGGCCTTGCGGCCCTTGCATTACTTTGATGAGTTTTTGGGGAATTTATCTTTTTCCTTCTGCACTGCGTCAAAAAACATTTCGTGAAAGCACGTACTTGAGTACGCTTACTTTCCCAAAATGCTTTTTTCCTTGGCAGAAGAAAAAATCTGAAAATTCCTCCAAAAACTCCTCAAAACCAGCACCCCGAACTTTTTTTCGTGCATATTATGCGTCGCCGTGAGCGGATTTAATGGGCTTCGCCCCAATTATCACCTATGCCCCAATCCACCAACAAAGGCACGCGCAAATCTTCGTTTGATGGGCGAACCTGGCTCATGATTGCAGCCACACGTTCCCCTGCTTCTTTGGCGTTATCCTTAGGAACTTCCAGTAATAATTCGTCATGGATTTGTAGGGTAAGCGTGGCATTCAATTGGTGTAAGGTAGCATCTTTATGCACAGCCAACATGGCAAGCTTAATGATATCGGCGGCTGAACCTTGGATGACTGTGTTGATGGCTTGGCGTCGCGCAAGGGCGTACTTTTGTCCATTGGTGGAATGTATATCCGGCACAAGCCTGCGCCTTCCTGCCATGGTTAGCACATAGCCTTGCTCTTTGGCATTGTGTTCGATTTGCTCATAAAAAAGCTTCAATTGGCCAAGGTGCTTAAAGTAATTAGCTATAAAATCTTTGGCTTCATTGGTGCTTATGTGTAATTCTTGCGCAAGTTTTTGCGCTCCCATGCCGTAGATGAGTCCAAAGTTGATGGTCTTGGCATTGCGGCGTTGGTCAGAGGTCACACTTTCAAGCCCCACGCCATATATGAGAGAAGCTGTGCTTGTGTGGATATCCTTACCGTGTTTAAAGGCTTCTAATAGCACAGGATCTTTTGACATATGCGCAAGTACGCGTAATTCCACTTGCGAATAATCGGCAGAAAGCAGGGCATGCCCTTCCTTGGGCACAAAGCACGAACGCATGCGCTGCCCAAGGGGGCCGCGCACGGGGATATTTTGCAAATTGGGATTACTGGAAGAAAGCCTGCCTGTGGCCGTAGCCCATTGATTAAATTGACTATGAATGCGGCCTTTGGCGTCTGCCAATTTGGGTAAGGGCTCTAAATATGTGGAGCGTAATTTTTCTAATTTCCTAAATTCAAGTACGGCGTCCACAATGGGATTGCCCGCCAGTTTTTCGAGCTTTTCTTGTGCGGTAGAAAGCTGACCGCCCTTGGTTTTGCCGGAACTTGGTAAATTTAGGGTAGAAAAAAGCACGTCTCCCAATTGTTGGGCTGAGCGAATATTAAAAGTTTTTCCGGCGGCGGCGTATACTTCTTCTGTGCGCTTGTTTAGATCGTTTTGCACATCGTGCAAAAATGCTGCAAAAGCTTTGGGATTAACGGCAATACCTTCGTGCTCCATATGCGCAAGCACAGGAATGAGCGGCATTTCTAAATGGCTATACAGAGGGGTAAGCTCTTGTTCTTGTAATTTTTGCTCCAAGGCTTTAGCCATATCAAGAGCCAGTAAAGCCGGTGCCTTGGGCACAAGTCGCAAACGTTCGCGCCAATAAGTGCTTAAGCGGGCAAAGCTATAATCGCGATCTTCTGGGCTTAATAAATAGGCGGCAAGGCCAAGGTCGAAGCAAAGATTTAAGGGCAATTGCAACCAATGGGCGTCTTCGCGCATAAGATATTTTATGTCGGGCGTGATAATGCGTTTGGCGCGGCGTATCCACGGTAAAAGGCGTGTGGCGTCAAGATTTTCCACATGCCATTCTTGGGCATTGAGCCCTAGTATAAAGCCTTTTTCATGGCGCATGGAAGGGTAAAAAATTGTGGGCAAAATACTCAATTCTTGGTCGTGGCAAGGGGGCAGGGCGGCCACATTTTCTATGCGTGGTATTTCAGGCGTTTTTTCTGGAGCTTGCAAAAGGCTGCCCTGTTGCGTACCGAAAAGGGAGGCTTGCTCTTGTCCTGCACTCGTTGCGCTGACATTTTCCATAGAATGTAAAGAGGGGGCATCTTCTGCGGCTTTAAGGATATGGGCTTTGAGCATACTTTCTGCTTCGCGGCGTAAAGAATCTAATTCAAATTCTTGCAAAAAAGAACTTATTTCTTGGGGTATTATGGGTTGAATGCGCAAATGCTCTTCTGTAAGTTCTGTGCAAAAATGTGTGCCCAAGGTAGTGAGTTTGCGGTATAAAAACATATCTTCCACATGAGGGGCGATTTTTGCGTGCATCTTGGGGGGTAAGCGGTCAAGGCCGTCGCGGATGTCTTCTAAAGAGCGAAAATCCATAAATATTTTTTCGGCAGTTTTGGGGCCTATGCCGGGAATGCCGGGAATATTATCGCTGGTATCGCCTATAAGGGCTTGCACATCCGGCCATTGTTCGGGCTGCAGGCCGGTATTTTGCACAAAGTCATTCATGGAAAGAAGTTTTTCTTCTTTACCTGCAGGATCCCAAAGCCACACTTTGGGATTAAGGCATTGGCGCAAGTCTTTGTCGGCACCGATAATGATTACGGGGCGGGTGGCGGAATATTTTTTGGCCAGAGAGGCAATGCAATCATCGGCTTCGCAGCCTTCTGAAACTTCTAAAGTGAGACCAAGGTGCTTGACCACGCGCTTAATGGGATCTAATTGCAAGACCAATTCTTCGGGGGTGGCGTCGCGATTGGCTTTATATAGAGGGAACATTTCGTGCCGAAAATTTTTGCCACGCCCGTCCAAAACAAAAACAAATTCGCTGGGTTTTTCTTGACGTAATATGCGTAAAAGTAAGCGCGTTACCATATATAGGGCATTGGTGGGGAAACCGTCTGAGCGGGTGAGCGATCGGTTGGCATAAAATCCGCGGAAAATAAAAGCAGATCCGTCCATAAGAAAAAGTGGCGCTTGATCCAATCCCAATTGTTTTTGTAAACGCATAAAACCCCTCTAAAATGTTAGGCAAAAATTGTGCTAAATGCCATAATCAAAATAAAACCTCCAATCACAGCCAAGGTGGCGGCATTGCCGTGGCCTGAAGTCTGTGATTCAGGAATAATATCTTCCACAATGATATAGAGCATGGCTCCGGCTGCAAAGGCCAAACTTATGGGAAGAATTTGACTGGCTGTGCTGGCTGCCATAGCTCCTATAACGGCGCCAAAAGGTGTTGTGATGCCGCTGAGTGAACCAAAAATAAAGGATTTTTTAGCAGAAAGCCCTTCGGCACGTAAAGCCATAGCCACCACCAAACCTTCGGGAATTGCTTGAAGCATAATGGAAAAAGTGAGTAAAGTTGCATCGTTGGTGGAAAGGGTAGCGCTTTCGGCAATGCCAACAGCCCCATAGCTAACCCCCACCGCAAGACCTTCTGGAATATGGTGCAAGGCCATGGCTGTTACCAGCAAAATACTGCGTTGCCATGCTGTGCTTAAGCCTTCCTTGGTGCCGCTTAAGTTATGCATATGCGGCAAAAGGCCGTCGAAAAGGCGCAAAAAAAGAGCGCCCACTAAAAGCCCCACGGCAGGTGGTAAGAATGACCACATGCCAAGGGGTGCAGAAAGTTCCATGGACGGCAAAAGCAAGGCAAAAAACGTGGCGCCAAGCATCATGCCGCCTGCCGCCCCAAGCATGATTTCTAAGGTTTTGTGAGAAAATTCTTTGCGCAAAAAAACAGCGGCGGCACCAAGGCTGATGGCCGCAAAGGGGGCTAGACCTGCCATAAAGGCGTGTAGACTTGCGCTATACATATGTTTTTAAATTAAAGCTGTTGACGGTATTGCAAAGATTGACGCAATGTCTCCCTGTCCATAAATTTGACCTCAGCTCCAAGGGGTATGCCTTGGGCTAAACGGCTAATTTTTATGTGCGGAAAGTTTTTATGCACTAAATTTCGCACATAGGCACCGGTGGTATCTGCTTCTAGGGTTGCGCCCAGTGCCAACACCAATTCTTGCACTTCACCTTGCCGCAAGCGTTGCAAAAGTCTGTCTATATCTAAGTTGTCAGTATTGCTGCTGCCTGCTTGTAAAAGGCCCCCTAATATGAGGTATTGTCCGCGAAAAAAAGCTCCTTCTTCTAAAGTAAGCATGCTGTCCCACTCAGAAACAAGGCAAAGAGTGTCTTTTTCGCGCGTAGTGTCGGCACAAACCGTGCAAGGGCTTGTGGCGGTAAGGCCGCCGCAATGCTGGCACAAGCATAAATTATCGCGCAGGTCGTGCACGGAACGCCCAAGGCGCCGCGTTTCGGATTCCGGCCATTTTAAAAGGGTCATGGCCGCGCGCATGGCAGATTTTGGACCAAGACCGGGCAAGCGCGATAATTGTTCAACAACTATACGTAAAGGCTCAGGGATTTTGTCATTCATGTATAAAAACTCTTATGCCAACAGTAAAATGCTCTAGAATATACCGGGCAATTTGATTCCGCCGCTGATATTGCTCATTTCGCGGTCAATGCTTTCTTTGGCAATGCGTCCGGCTTCGTTAACGGCAGCCACAATAAGGTCTTGCAACATTTCCACATCATTACCTTCTAAGGCTTTGGGATCTATGGTAAGGCTGCGCAATTCTTGCTTTCCTGAAACTACGGCTTTAACCATGCCGCCGCCGCTGGAAGCTTCAAAGTCGTGTTCGCCAAGTTCTGCTTGCATTTTGGCAATTTTATTTTGCATAATTTGGGCTTGACGTAAAAGATCGTTCATATTTTTCATGGTAAGGCTCCTTTTTTATTATTGATTTTCGTTAAAGGGACGCACTCTCGTTACAGTGGCGTCCAAAATTTTTAAGCAAGGCTGCATGTCTTCACGTTCGCTAAACTCGGCCTTAAGCGTTGCTTCGGGCTTGTGCTCTATGGTGCTTTTGGTAAGTTCAAGGGTAATGGCAGAGCCGCAATAATCGCTGGCTATGGTTTCTATAATAGCATGCAGACTATTAAGCTTATCATACACAGCCATATTGGTGCAATGCAATTTTAATGTGTTTTCTTCAAGAACACCCGTGGCTTGACGCAAAAATTGTGAAGGCACTATGCCCTTTCTTTGTGTAGCAATAAAGTCGTATATGCCTTGCCAATGACGCGGTCCCATGGCTTTGGCCTGTTCTTGTACCGGCTCTTGTACATCCTTTACCTGAACCTCTGCTGCCTGAACTTCTGTTGCAAGAAGCGTTTTTTCTTGCACTGGAGTTTCTTCTTTTATTATTACAGGTTCTTGTGCGGTATTTATGTCTGCTTTTGGTTCTTCTGCAAGTATTTTAGGTTCAGGCTTTGTTATGGGGGCAGCTTCTTTGGGGGCTTCGCTTTCAGTTTTTTGTGCCGCCTCTGTTGTGGGAACCTTTGGCGAAAAATTTTGCTGTGCGCTGTCAGAGGGGTCGCTATTATTTGGAGTTTTGCTTGCAGAAACGTCTACTTTTTCCATGGGTAACAAACGTGGCAAGAGTGCCAAATTTAATAGTAAAAGCTCTAAAGCTGCCGCAGGTTCCGGGCTGTGGATAACTTTTCTCTGCGCTTCAAGGGTCATGTGCCAAGCGGCGTGTAGGTGTGTCAAAGAAAAAGAAGGCGCCATTTCAAGCCAAAGCCTTGCTTCGTCTTCGGC
Organism: uncultured Desulfovibrionaceae bacterium; assembly: GCA_964369505.1. Lineage (GTDB taxonomy): Bacteria > Desulfobacterota > Desulfovibrionia > Desulfovibrionales > Desulfovibrionaceae > CAYJAD01. The sequence goes on from CAYJGS010000003.1 coordinate 22,060, forward strand.
CAGATTGAGTGATGGTATAATGGCATTGCCCGCTTCTCGCAAAAGAAAGAGCGTGCGCCAAAGGCTTGTAAGCTCGCGTAAGAAAAAGCCTATGTCTACCCCTTGATCCATGAGTTGTTGCATAAGTATAACAACACCCTTGGTGTCCTTGGTGGCCAAGGCTTGCATGAGGGTCAAAAAAAGGTCTTGCCCGGCAAGGCCTAAAACATTACGAGTATTATCAATAGTTAAACTGTCACCGCCAAGGGCTAATGTTTGCCCAAGCAAAGACATGCTGTCGCGCACAGAACCTGCTGCGCGTTTGGCAATAAGCCGCACTGCCATGGGCTCGTATTGGCGTTTTTCTGCTTCCAAAACACGGCTTAAATGCGCTATGAGGCCTTCTTCGGAAACACGTTTAAAAATAAAGTGTTGGCAGCGGCTTACAATGGTAATGGGAAATTTGTGCGCTTCGGTGGTGGCAAAAATAAAGACTACGCGCGGTGGTGGTTCTTCTAGGGTTTTTAAAAGGGCGTTAAAGGCGCTTTTGGAAAGCATATGTGCTTCGTCAATAATAAAAACCTTATAGCGGCCTTCCATGGCTGCATAGCCAATGTTTTCGCGCAAAGCTCTGGCATCGTCTACGCTATTATTAGAAGCGCCGTCGATTTCGGTCACATCCACATGATTGCCCATGGTGATTTTGCGGCATTGCTCGCATTCGTTGCAGGGTTCGCTTGTGGGGGCTTGCACACAATTGAGCGCTTTAGCCAAAATACGGGCTATGGTGGTTTTGCCAACGCCGCGTGTGCCGCTTAAAAGATAGGCAGGTGCTACTTTATCTTCGGCCGCAGCGCGCGAAAGTACTGTGGTCACAGTATCTTGACCTGTCACTTGCTTGAAAGTTTGCGGCCGGTATAGGGCGGCTAAGGATGCATGTGTCATAACAATCTATATGGCTAAAAGGGAGATCTTAGCAATAAATGAAGATCTCCCACGGTCATTAAAATGAATAATTATGCAACCAATGTTTGTATTTGGGGTTTTGCCCCTTTACAATCTTAAAGAATTCTTCTTGCAAGCGCAAGGCCACTGGACCTGCTTTGCCGGCACCTATGGTGCGTCTGTCCACTTCACGAATGGGGGTCAGCTCGGCAGCTGTGCCTGTGAAGAAAGCTTCATCGGCTATATATAATTCGTCGCGGGTAAATATTTGTTCTATCACTTCATAGCCAAGATCACGGGCTAAGGTAATGATGGATTCGCGAGTAATTCCGCCAAGTATAGAAGTGAGCGGTGTTGTTTTGATGACATTATTTTGCACAATAAAAATATTTTCGCCCGTGGCTTCAGATACAAAACCATTTACATCAAGCATAAGCCCTTCGTCATAACCGTCGGCAACGGCTTCCATTTTTGCAAGCACAGAGTTCACATAGTTGCCGGCAGCTTTAGCCTTGGTCATCATGGCATTGACACCGTGACGGGTGAAGGTGGATGTTTTGATTCTGATGCCATTGGCCAAAGCTTCCTCACCAAGATATGCTCCCCATGGCCATGCGGCAATGATGGTTTGGATGGGATTGTTGCCGGGGTGCACACCCATGGCGCCACTGCCCACAAAGCTTAAAGGACGGATATAGCCTTCTGGTAGTTTGTTGACCACAAGGGTATCCACAATGGCCTTGCTTATTTCTTCATGCGCATAGGGAATTTTCATGCCAAGGATTTTCATGGAATTGAAAAGGCGTGTGACGTGTTCTTCCAAGCGAAATACAGCCGAAGAGCCGTCTGCACACGCATAGGTGCGTATGCCTTCAAATACGCCCGTACCGTAGTGCAAGCAATGTGTGAGGACGTGAACATTGGCGTCATCCCAAGGAACCATTTTACCATCAAACCAAATAAAATCTGTCTTTTGCATGTAATACCTCTATGTAATGAAAGTACCGCACTTAATGCGCAGTCAGTATGTGCAAGCTGTGTAGATTACTGTAAAGAAGCCATGAAGGCAAGTGTATTGTAAGTATTTAAAAAACAATGGTAAAGCGGATTTTTCTTGTCTTTTAAGGCAATATACCGTACAAGATGTGTGGGCAATCTTCCGAGTTTTCACAAAGAGGTGTCCTATGGCGCACTTTCTATTGGAATCTCTAGTCTGCTTTGAGGATACTATGGCTTTTTTTAAAACAACGCGTATTTTTTGTGCAATTCTTTTGTGGTTCTGCGTGCTATGCCCTCATGTGCAAGCTGCTGAAAATGTGGGAACTTCGGCGGTACCTGTGAACACTGCAATCCCACAAAGCCTTCCCGGCACCGAAATAACTGAAGAAGATATGCAAAAAGCTTTTCCTGCGCCCATGCAAGGAGAATCATTGCATATGGATTTTATACCGCATGCGGCGCCGCTTATTCCTGTCTTGCCCATATCGCCAGCGCAAGGGCAAAATGATAAGCAAGACGGTGATATGTTGGGCGGTCATGCACCCCAAGCCAAAGAAGCAAAGGCCGAACCACAAGCGCCTGAGTTAACACCTATATTGCCATTGGCGCCTTCAAAGCAAGGGCATACATCTGTAACAACACAACAAAGCACAGAAAATGCAGGCGTCTCCCCTTTGGATGCAAAGTCAGCAAGAGGGCAAACGAATTTACTACCTCAAGGTAATAAGGTATATGTACATCCTGCACAGCCGACAATAAATACTTTGCCCAAAAAAACAGAACAGGCTCAAAAGTCTCTAACATCCTTAGATAATCCCAGTGTTGAATTTATGGTGGGGCAAATGGTATTGGCCGGATTTTCGGGCACTGAACTTGAAAAAGAATCCCCCATAGTGAAGCTTGTGCGTGAAGGTAAGGTGGGAGGGATTTTTTTTACCGCCATGGCGGAAGAAATATCGGCTAAAAGCCCTACAGATATTGCTTCGGCCCAGTCAGCTTCGACAAGCGCTCTGGGGGGTAATATAGTTTCGCCCACGCAATTACGTATTTTAACAGCGCAATTGCAAGGTGCTGTGGAAGAAAATTCTTTGCCCTTATTTATGGCAGTGGAGCAAGAGGGCGGCTTGGTGCAAACTTTGCGGCCGGATTTGGGTTTTGCTGGTTTAGCGGCGGCGGCGCGTTTGGGGCAGGGCACTGTGGAAGCCACAGAAATTGCCGCGCGCAGTGCCGGCCTTGAGATGGCAGGTTTAGGGCTTAATTTTGCGTTTGGGCCTGCCGGTGATGTGAATGTAAATCCGCTCAATGAAGATGTTGGTAAACGTTTTAGATCTTTTGGTATTTCACCAAAACTTGTGGCGGCGCATGTGCAAGCTTTTGCCCGTGGTTTATGGGCGGCCAAGGTTATCCCTTGTGTGCGTAATTTTCCGGGCATGGGCAGCCGCATGGGCGGTTTTGCCACACAAAATACCCAAACAAATATCTTACAGGCCTTGCCAGATATAAGCAGCTCTTGGCAAAGGCGTGAGCTAGAACCTTATGCAGCGGCGGTGGATTTGCAAAAAAATATGCAAGTGGCCATACAGCCGGCCCTTGTGTATCACAGAGCTTTCGATGCTCTGCGGCCTGTGTCTTTGTCGCGCACTCTGCTTACTGGTATTTTGCGCAATAATCTGCATTTTACGGGGCTTATTGTCAGCGAAGATTTGCGTGCTCTGGCTCCTTTTTTTCCCTTGGAAGAAAGTGTGTTACAAGCTGTGCTTGCCGGAGCGGATATCTTGCTCATTTCTGCTACAGATATACAGCAAAGCGCACAAGGCGGCCTGGAACAGGGGCTTTTTTCTTTGCTTGACGGCAGCCAAAATTTGCAAGAAATTCTGCGTAACGAATTGGAAGAAAACGAAAAAGCCCCTCAAGAAAATGTTAATGAAGAGGCGCTGAATACAGAAACTTTAAGTCCTGAAGCTCTGACCAAGGCCTTGTTGCAGCAGAATTTGCAAAATATTTTACCAAAAAACACCACCGATGGCGCAGCACAAAATAAAGTGGAAGATGCCATGGGGGCTGTGCTTGGTGGGGTGCTTCGTGGTAATATGGGCGGTGTTTTAGGCGGAGCTTTTAGCGCAAAAGTGCAAGAAAAGCCCCTAGGCGGACAAGCGGCAGACGCTTTGCGTGTGTATGAAATTTTGTTACAACATGTGCAAGCAGGGCGCATACCCATGGAGCGTGTGCGACAAGCTTGGCAACGTATTTATAAAGCTAAGCAGGCTCTTAAAAAATAGCAGTCTGCAATGGAGTATATATGGCTATATTAGAATGTGTTAACTGCAATGCCTCTCTTTCGCTAAAGCATAAGCATTGCCCGACATGTGCACAGCGTGTTGTTTTGTGGCAAGTTGTTAAAACTTCTATGGAAAAAAGCAAGTTTCGTTTGGCTCTTTTGGTTATTTCTGTGTTGTTTTTGCTTGGTATGACGTGGATAATACGCATAAAAACCGGCGCGCGTTGGCCCATGTATGGCATGGTTATTTTGGCAGCGCCCTTTGTGCCTTGGGTCTTGCAATTGGCTTATAAAAATGCGGCACCTATAGACGAAGAGCAAGAAATGGCAGAAAAAAGAACGAAAACTTCGCCGGGCGTTGATCCTATTAAAGGGAAAGTGCTTAAAGGCCCATTTCAAAAGTAAGTTGAGATATAATTTAATTTCTAAAATTTCATAACAGCTTACATGAAGATTAACTTTAAAACCTTAGATGCGGCAAAACGTATATTCAGAAGAGAATATGTTGCCGCCGTTAAAGTTTTTTGAGAGAGGGGTCTGGGGAGAGAACTTTTTTTCAAAAAAATTCTTTCTCCAGAAGACTTTGTCAACACTCTAATGGAGTCTATTAACCATGTTGCGTAGAGATGTCTTACGCGCTTTGTGCGCCTTGCCATTTGCTTCTTTAAGCATGTTTGGGCATGCTCAAGCAGCGGGGGAAAAATATGACCGTTATGTGGACCACATGCCGGCCATACCCATATTGCTCTTTCACCGCATGGTGGACGCGCCGCGCTTTCCGGAAGATATGGCCACAGAGGCCATGACCGCACTTTTTGCTCATGCGTGGCAGGCGGGTTATAGCCCTGTAAATATGACTGATATTCTTACAGGACAAGTGGATGCCATAGTGCCAAAGGGGCGTATGCCCTTGGGTATTACAGCCGACGGCGCTCATGCCAGCCTTATTTTTTCGCAAAATACGGCTCCGCAAGGTGGGGATAGGGGGCCATTACAAAATGCGCGTTCCTTGGTGGAAGTGCTTGCCGCGTCCATGCCGGAAGGTTCTTTGCCAAGAGCTACATTTTTTTTGAGCGTGGGGCCCAGACCGCCCAAGCGCGAGAGCTCGTATTTTGGCTCTATTATGCCCTTAAAGGATATTGCGGACGCTTTGGCCATTATGCCGGGCATAGAATTTGGTTATCAAACAAAGTGGTATACGCCTTTGCACAGTGTGAACGAAAGCCAGATGGCTAAACTTATTGAAGATCAAATGGATGATTTGCAAAGGCTTGGCATGTTAGATAGGGTGAGTCGCATTATGGCCTATCCTTTTGGGGGGCGCCCCAACGAAGATGGTTTATTAGCTTTGCGTAATGCCAAATTTTTAGGGGGCGTGCTTACGTATCCTGGTGTGAATGAGGCGCACCATGTCGAGGTGCCGCAATGTTATTATGACGGAAAGCTTATGACCAATGCTTTTCTTGTGCCGCGTGTGGCCATTGGTTCGCATGTGTATGCCAGGGGCACAAAACCTGCTGAAAATCCACCCATTGATCCCATAGAAGATTTTCGTAAAGACGTACAAAAAGCCATACCGCGCCCCTATGTGAGCCGTGGAGTATAATCATGCATATAGTTTTATTTGAACCGGAAATCCCCCCCAATACAGGCAATATTGCCAGATTATGCGCCGTAACCGACACAGAATTGCACCTTATAGAGCCTTTGGGTTTTTCCTTGGATCAAAAATATGTGCGCAGGGCAGGGCTTGATTATTGGCAATATGTAAAAGTGTTTACATGGAAAAACTTGGATGACTATGTGCATAAGGCCGCCAAGGACAGAAGGCTTGTGATGACATCATCTAAAGGGGGAGAGCCTGTACACCAATTTGCCTACACTCCCACAGACAGCCTTATTTTTGGGCCGGAAACCCGCGGCTTGCCGCAAGATGTGTTGGCAAAAGGCCATGCCAGAGTGCGCATTCCCATGCGCGGCGAGGTGCGCAGTTTAAATCTTTCCAATGCGGCCAGTGTGGTCTTGTATATGGCTTTGGCCAAATGCGACCTCATGCAGGATTGGGTATGATATTTTTTGATTTAGAATATATTATAAAATCCTTTTATATTTTAGCCATAGCCTTTGTTTTGGATATGTATTTGGCCGACAGGCCACCCCCAAAATGTATACAGCGGCTTTTGCCCCATGCGCTTTGGAAACACCCTGTGTGCCATGTGGGGGCTTTGTATACAAAGCTTGAACCTTGGGGGCGTGCATGGGGTGAACGTGTGGGATCTTTGCGCTTGGCTGGGGGCATATGCTTGTGCATCAATGTGGGGCTGACAGGAGCCGTGGTGTGGACATTGACCCATGTTTCCGTATGGGCTGTTTGGCTTGGTTTACCCACACTTACTGAGCATTTAAGCTGGGGCATACGGCTCTTTATAGACGGGGTGCTTTATTGTATCGAAATGTTTTTTATAATATATTTTGCATACAGCGGCCTTGCCACAGGCTGCCTTTTGCAAACGTATAAAGAAGTGCTTGAAAAAGTAGAACATGCACCTTTAGAAGAAGCCCAAGAAGCTTTAAGCCATTTGGTGAGCCGAGATACCAAGGTGCTTGATAGGCAAATGTTGCGAAAATCTTTGGCCGACACCATGACCGAAAATATTACCGATGCGGTCATAGCGCCCATGTTTTGGCTTTTTGTGGCAGGGCCTGTGGGGCTTTGGATGTATAAGGCGGTGAGCACGGCGGATTCCATGTGGGGCTATAAAACGCCGCGCTTTTTGCATTTTGGCTTTGCCGGTGCCAAGGCCGATGATATATTGGCTTTTATTCCGGCAAGACTTGCAGCGCTTGTGCTTAAATGGGTGTATGTGGGCTTGTCGAAACAGGCCAAACATATCGGGGGATATTTGCTTAAAGGCTGTTTTGGGCAAGACGATGTGCCAAAAGGCGGTACATGGCCTGGCATGGATGTCATTGCCGAACAGGCCAAAGGCATGGAAAGTCCCAATTCCGGTTGGCCCATGGCGGCGGCGGCTTGGATTGCCGGTGCAAGCCTTGGAGGGCCTACCCAATATTTTGGGAGCATGGTGGAAAAACCTTGGGTGGGGCCAAGTGCTGCAAATGCCCATGCGTGGGATGAAAAACGCCTGAAATTTTTGGAAGTTCTTGTGCGCACTGTGGCCATTTGCTTTATAACATTTCTTATGTGTTTTTCCATATTGTGCTTGGTTTTGGGATAAGGTCATGACCGCGCAACCACGCTATAATATCCCGCATATATCAGAAGATGCCGACGGCATGCACCGAACAGAATGCATGATCAAGCGTTCTCTTTTTATTTGTTCCACAGCGCATGCCCATGATGTGCCCACAGCGCGTGCTTTTGTGGAGCGTATAAAAAAAGAATTTCCCGATGCCACGCATAATTGTTGGGCTTTTGCTGTGGGCCCACCCGGGCATACAGCGCATGTGGGTTTTTCTGATGATGGTGAACCCCATGGAACCGCAGGTCGCCCTATGCTCACGGCTCTTTTACACAGCAATGTGGGGGAGCTTGTATGTGTGGTGACGCGTTTTTTTGGAGGTATTAAGCTTGGCAGTGGTGGGCTTGTGCGGGCTTATCAGGGCTCTGTGCTGGAAAACTTGCAAACATTACCACAAAAAGAACGTGTTGTTTTGGTTCATATGCACGTGATTATTGAATATGCACATCTAGACAGATTGCGCCGTCTTTTGCCGGATTTTGAAGCCAAAGTTATGGAAGAAAGTTTTACGGCCGATGCGGCCATGCTTTTGCATATGCCACAGGAATATGCAGAAAATTTTAGAACAAGCCTTATGGATTTAACCGACGGCGTGGCACTTTTGGAAGTGCAAAATAGCGAATAATTATATGTTTTGTATGTGTTTTGTTTTGCCGTGTTGTATGGTTTAGAAAACGTTGCATTCTTAGAGCAAAGCTTATGACAAAAAAAGTTCAAGAAAAAAACGATAAATGCGGATTTTCTCTTGAATTTTTCTAGATAATTGTGCACTGTCATTGTATTGACAGTAAAGACATCTGCACAATTCATTGTGCAGGGGCTTTTGGAGCGTTGATAATAGTCAACGCGACCGATAAATCAGGAATAGGGCGAG
>CAYJGS010000003.1:30404-37916 GCA_964369505.1 uncultured Desulfovibrionaceae bacterium
CCCGTTAAATGACTGATTTTCGTGCCTTTCCACCCAAAAATTTGTTTTCCTAATTTTTAAGGGTGGCGAAGTCTAAGGCCGATGCATAATTATGCAGAGGGCTTCAGTAGGAAAAATGCTTTATTCTAGCCGTAAAGTTGAATGTGCTTAAAACGTAAAGTTTTTTCACCATACCTCTGTGCTTTTGGGAGAATTTTTATGGAATGGCAACAAAGCGGTATCATCGGGGAAAGTACAACTTTAGCAGAAGTATTTAAAGTGCTTAAAAAAGTTGCGCCCACAGACAGCACTGTGCTTGTAACCGGAGAATCCGGCACAGGCAAGGAGCTTTTGGTGCGTGCACTGCACAATCATAGTTTGCGTACCGAAAAGGCTTTTGTGCCCATTAACTGCGGTGCCATTCCCAAAGAGCTTTTAGAATCCGAACTTTTTGGCCATGAAAAAGGCGCCTTTACCCACGCCATACGCTCACGGCCAGGCCGTTTTGAATTGGCCGATGGGGGTACCATCTTCTTGGACGAAATCGGCGAAATGGACCTGAGCTTGCAGGTTAAAATTTTGCGTGTTCTGCAAGAAAAAGAAATAGAAAGAGTGGGCGGTTCCGGTGTTAAAAAGGTGGATGTGCGCATTGTGGCCGCCACAAACCGTGACCTTGAAGCAGAGGTTGCTAAAGGCACATTTCGTGAAGATTTATACTACAGGCTGAATGTTATTCCTTTACATTTACCGCCTTTACGAGAAAGAGGCGGCGATGTTCTTTTGTTGGTGCGCTATTTTTTAGAGCGCTTTTGCCAAAAGAAAAAGCGTGAGACGCTCACTTTATCGCCCATGGTGGCGCGGATTTTACATGCCTATGCTTGGCCTGGTAATGTGCGCGAATTAGAAAATTTTATGGAGCGCTTGAGCATATTGGCTGACGGGCCTATGGTCTTGGAAGAAGATTTGCCGCAAAAAATATTGGACGCTGTGGGGCCTTTGGGCGATTTGCCGGAATTGCCACCGGATGCAGAAAGTTTTGCCACAGAAGTGTCTAGCCCCAAATCTCAAGATGTACCCCATACCGTAGCGGAGCAAGGGGCAGCAGCGGAGCAGGGAGCTGTGGTGGCAGCGTCTGTGCCGATGTCGGGGCCAATGTCGAGGTCGGGGTCGGGGCCGCTTGTGGCTAGTTCCGGTGCCTTTGTGTGGCCCACTTTGGAGCATTTAGAAGCTTTAGATATGGGACTTAAAGAACTTTTAGACGCCATAGAAGACCGCTTGTTGGACGCGGCTTTGGAAAAATCCGACGGCATAAAAAATCAGGCGGCGGAAATTTTGCGTATAAAACGTACAACGCTCATTGAGAAGCTTAAGAAAAAAGGATTATGAGGTAGATATAGGTTTTTATGGAATGATTTTTGCATAAAAAATACTGATGTTTAATCTAACTTCCACCGCTGCGCGGCTTCTTTTCCGGGCAAAGCAAGGCCCCATGGGCAAGGCTATGCAAGCTTTGTCTATACGCACGTCTTTTATTTCTTTAATATTTGTCCTGTTCAGTTTTGTGTGCATGGCCTTGGTCTGCACGCCTTGTGCAGCCTTGGCAGCTTCTTGGCAGTGGGAAAAAACCAGCATGGGCGAGCGCATTATCATTGATTTAGCTGCTGGTGAAAGTTTGCCGCAAGGGGCAAGACCGGTAATGCGTACCGGTGTGCACACGCTTACTCTTCCGCTTGGTGGTAATGTTACCCTTGTGCAAGGTGGTAATGCTCCTGAAGCCGGTTCCCTTATGGCCAATGTATTGACTGCCGAAGGCAGTGGGCTTCAGGTAAATATGCAAGATTCTGCCTTTGGCTATTTGGCAAGACAGCCCAATGCGCAACAAATTGTTCTTGATATATACAAAGATCCTTTAGGTGCCCGCTGGCAGCCCGATGGCAAGCTTGCTCCGCAGGGCACTCAGGCGCAAAAACTTTCTGCGTCTGTTTTGCCTTCTGCAAGCCCTGCACAACCTATACCCTCACAGCCGGAAATAGGGATTGAAGCCCCTAGTATGCCGCCTGAAAGTACTGCACTGGCTTTGCCGGCAACAGCTTTGCCCACACCCGCAGAAGAGCAAAGTGCGCCAACTGTTACGTCTGCTACAGAAAATTTACCCGTGCAAGGGGCTTTTGGGGCGCTTAATGACGGAGACGCCAGCCAGCCTTTTGAAAATGCGTCTGCAGTTGATGCAGCTTCGCAAGCCGAACCCGATGTGGCACCTGCCATGCCTCCGGAAAATCCACCTGCTATGACGCCGCTCGACATGCCGCTCGAAAGTGTGCTTGTGGAAGAAGAACCCCAAAGTGAAGCCAAAGAAAGCTTTGTTCCTGCATCTTTAAATCCTGTGCGCGAAGCCAATGCGGCAGCTCTTGAACCACAACCTACTGAACCGCAAGCTGTTGATATACAATCTACCGAAACGCGCCAAGCCATCACGCCGCCGAGCACTACAAAAGAGCCTGAAAACTCTGCTGAAGTTGCAGAAAAAGTGCAGCAGCAAAGCGATACACCTGTTACTCAAGATATACAAGCGCCTGCACAAGTTGTAGACAATGCCGCAGCTACCACAAAAGAAGTATTTACCCCCAACCGCGGTAAAGCGCAGATTATAAGCCCGCAAGAATTGACGGGAACCGTCAATAAAAACGGCCCGCAAAGTTGGCCCGACGAGGAAGGCATTACCACTAATTTGCCCGAAACTGTTACGCAAAGCACAGAAGGTGCAGAAAATACAGAAGGTGCTGTAGAAGGAGAGCAAGTTCAGGTAACGCAAGGCCCTGATGATGCCGTGCGGCAAAGTATAGACCCTGCTTCAAAACCTGCGGTGGAGGAAGCTGAAGCGGAACGCCCTATAAAGTATGTGGACGAAGAAGGCAATGAAGTGCCCAAACCGCCTGAACCGGATGAGCTTTTTACTAAGGCACTGAACCTTATGGATGAGGGAAAAAACGAAGAAGCGCTGCCAATTTTTGAGCAACTAAAAGGTATGAGTGGTGTATCGCGTGAGAGATACGAGCAAATTCTTTACTTGATAAGTGATATTACAGTGGAATTATATGAAGGCAAACCCTTAGAAGGTTTTGACCCCATTGAGCGCACCACCAGCGAAGCCTTAAATGCCAACCTGCGTTCTACGCGCGTGCCTGATGCTTTGTTCCGATTGGGGATGGCGCATTTAAATGTGCATAATTTTGACGAAGCCGAAGGCTATTTTCAGGCACTAAAGCGCCGCTTTCCTTATGATCAAAATGTGCCGGACGCATTTTTCCTCTTGGGCAATGGATTGCTGGAAAAGGGTTTTTATGCCGATGCGGTAGAGCATTTTCGCTCAGTATTACAAGAATTTCCCGATTCTTCTGTTTTGCAAAAAACTACCATAGGTATGGTAAAGGCTTTAACGCGGCTTAAAGATTTTAAAGAAGCGGCGGTTTTTGCAGAATTTGCCGATATGCGCTGGGCAAGACATTATATTGAAGATCCGGATTATCTTTATTATTTAGCAGAAATAGACTATGCTCAAGGCAAAAAAGAACAAGCCTTGGGTAAGTATTGGTTATTGTATAACTTACTTCCCAAAGATGAAAAAGCTTCGGATATCTTGGCCCGTATAGGCGATTTATATTTTGAATTAAATAAGAATAGTGCGGCTTTAGAAGTTTTTGCAGAAGCACAGACTCGTTTTCCTGGAACTGCCGCTGCAGCCCTTGGGCTTTTGCGTGCTGCCGAAAAAGGTATGTATGATAGCCCCATAACAAAGGCTGAAATGTTTGCCGTTTTTGAAAACCCTGGTGAACCATTGCCGCAAGTGGCTTATAAAACCTTGCTTGAAGAGCGCCCAAAAGATCCTCGCACCATTACGGCCAAACTCAAATATGCCCTGTGGCAACTTTGGGATAAAGAATATACCGATGCCATGGGCACGGCAGCGGATTTTATAGATTTATATCCTGAAAATGTAGACGTGCATGTGGCGCGAGATGTTATTATGGACGGCTTTATGGCTGACTTAAAAAATTCCATGCTCGAAGAAAATTATGGTCGTATTCTTACTCTTTGGAATGGTTTTCCCTTGGTGCGAGAGCGTTATGGACCCATTGATGCCGATTTGCGCAATGCGCTGGCTCGTGGTTACCTTGAAAGAGGCGACGATGCCATGGCTTTAGAATTATTTGCAGAATTTTTAAAAACACCCAAGCATCCGCGGTATAGCGATCCTACATTTGCTTTGTATTTCAATAAATACCTTGCCAGTGGTAATTGGAATGGCATGCTGGATCTTGGGGAAATTGTAAAAGATTGGGAAATGACCAAGTCCATGCGCGGGCAACTTGATTATGCCTTGGCTCTTTCTGCAGAAAACTTGGGGCTTCGTGAAAAGTCTCTTGACCTTTGGAAAGAACTTGCCGTTAATATGGACATTCCTTTATATCAAAGAGCTTATGCCACATATTTTTTGGCCAAAGATGCCGAAACCAGACGTGATATTAAAGAAGCCTATGCCTATAACCTTAAAACGCTAGAACTCTTTGAACAATTAAAAGAAGACCGCTCCGATAAAGCCGATGATGCCAGACGCAAAGAAGCTATGGGAGCGCTTATGGATATTACTGAAGTTGCCAACCGTATTCCCGAAGCCTTGGAATGGGTAGATAGGTATAACCAATTTGTGCCGGAAGGTTCACCGGAACATCCCGGTTTGCGTTTTCGTGAGGCGCGATTATACCGCAAACTAGGTAATAACGATAAAGCTAAAATGTTGCTTGAAGCCATAGTGCGGGATTCTGCAGGCTCTCCCTTTGCCACAGCTGCCCGTACAGAGCTTGGCACATTTAATGTTTCGCGCGATCTGCAAAACTTTCTTCCTCAAAGCAGTGCGCAATAATAGCTATAATAACAGTAGCAACACCCTTTAATGTAAGTGATTACCTTTTCAAAAAGTTTTTTATAATAAAACTTGTGCTTAGTTTTATTTCCTGCTATTATCAGTAAAGAATATCAACAAGAAGCCCGGCCTTTACTAACTTTGAGCTTACGGAGGTACTATGGATGTTGTCTTGCTATCACGGTTGCAATTTGCTGTAGCCGTTTTTTTTCACTTTGTTTTTGTGCCGCTAACTCTGGGGCTTTCTGTCTTGCTTGCCTGGATGGAAACACGTTATGTGCGCACAGGCGATGAATTTTGGAAGCGTCAAACCCAATTTTGGGGTAAACTTTTTGTAATTAACTTTACTCTTGGGGTAGTTACCGGTATTACTTTGGAATTTCAGTTTGGAACCAACTGGTCGCGTTATTCTGAATATGTCGGTGATATTTTTGGTTCATTGCTTGCTGTTGAAGCTACGGTGGCCTTTTTTCTTGAGTCCACTTTTTTGGCTGTATGGGTTTTTGGCTGGAAAAAAGTAAGCAAAAAAGTGCACCTTTTCGCCATATATATGGTGGCCATAGCCGGTAATATTTCGGCCTTTTGGATTATTATTGCCAATGGTTTTATGCAAAATCCCGTAGGTTATGTATTACGCAATGGGCGGGCAGAGCTTGATAATTTCTTTACTGTTATTTCAAACCCTTATGCCATTGGGCAGTATGCGCATACTGTCATATCCTGTTGGATGCTTGGCGGATTTTTTGTGCTTGGGGTGTCTGCTTGGCACTTAATGCGTAAAAATGAAGTGGATTTTTTTGGGCGAGCATTCCGTATGGCCGCGCCATTTACGCTTATTACGGCTTTACTTGTGGCTGCAGGTGGGCACCATCAAGGCCAAGTGGTGGCTAAGTATCAACCGAGTAAATTTGCCGCCATGGAATCTTTGTGGGAAACAGAAACCAATGCTCCCATGCATATTTTAGCTTGGCCCAATGCCGAAAAAGAAGAAAATACTATACAAGCTTTAAGCATTCCGGGTCTTACGTCTTGGCTTGCTTCTGGTGATGTTAATACAGAAGTGAAAGGTTTAAAGGCCTTTGCCAAAGAAGACCGTCCTCCTGTGCTTATAACCTATCTTTCCTTCCGCACCATGGTTGGCCTTGGCAGCTTATTTATTTTGCTGGCCATGTGGGCTTTTGTGCAACGTAATAAGCAAACAGAAATGAACCCATGGCTTATGTGCGGTCTTGTGTGGACTATACCCTTGCCATATATAGCCATTATGCTTGGTTGGACTGTGGCAGAGGTGGGGCGCCAACCTTGGATTGTATATGGACTTATGCGCACCTCAGATGCTGTCTCTCCGGTACCGGCGAGCAATGTGGCTATTTCTTTAATAGCATTTATTGTAGTATACAGCATGCTTGGACTTATTGATATCTATTTACTGCGCAAGTATGCCTGTAAGGGGCCATCCAGACATTAATTTCGGAGGAAATATGTTAGAAACTACATGGTTTGTGTTATGGGGCCTTTTGTGGGCTGTATACTTTATATTGGACGGTTTTGATCTTGGGCTTGGTACTTTATTGCCATTTTTAGCTAAAAATGAGCACGAAACAAGAGTTATATTAAATTCGGCAGGCCCTTTTTGGGATGGTAATGAAGTATGGCTTATTACGGCAGGCGGCGTGACATTTGCAGCATTTCCCAAAGCCTATGCTGTCATGTTTAGCGCTTTGTATGCCCCTTTGCTCATAATACTTTTTGCACTTATTTTTAGGGCGGTTTCTTTTGAGTTTCGCAATAAAGAAGACCACCCTTTGTGGACAAGTTTTTGGGATAAAGTACACTTTATCTCCAATTTCATTCCAGCTCTGCTCTTTGGTGTTGCCTTTGCCAATCTTTTTATGGGCATTCCCATAGACCAAGATGGTGTATACCACGGAAATCTTCTTATGCTTTTAAGTCCTTATGGCTTAGCAGGCGGTGTATTTTTTCTGTGTATGTTTGCCATGCACGGAGCACTTTGGCTCAGCATTAAGGCCGAGGGAGATTTGCAAACGCGCGCCATAGGTTCTGCTATGGTATTATGGTTTGCCGTATTGGTTTTACTTTTGGTATTTCTTGGTATGACACCTTTTTATACGAAACTTTTAGATAACTACCTGAAAATGCCCTTGCTGTTTGCTGTTCCTTTGTTGGCAGTAGTGGGTTTAGTTGGCGTGCGTTATATGCTCCATGCTGGCAAGTTAGTTATGGCTTGGGCTTCTAGTGGTGTGTTTATTTTAGGTGTGACATTCTTTGGAGTTTTAGGCATGTTCCCGGGTATTGTTATGTCTAGCTTAAATCCAGAATGGCATGTAACCGCTTTTAATGCGGCTTCAAGTCCTTTGACTTTAAAGATTATGCTTGGCGTTGCGCTTGTGTGCGTGCCCATAGTGCTTGCATATCAGGCATGGATGTACACGGTATTTTCTGGAAAGGTAACGAAAGAAGATCTTGAAGACGAGCACGCTTATTAATAAGCGGTAGAATGCTGATAAAGTTTTCTGGGGGAACCTTTTTTGTGAACAAAAAAGTGTTCCCCCCGCTCAAAACTGGCCCCCTCCAAAAAAAACTTTAATTGC
>CAYJGS010000004.1:0-24753 GCA_964369505.1 uncultured Desulfovibrionaceae bacterium
TTTTTCCTAAAAAAAGTTTCCCTCCCCAAGAAAAGCAAACAGTATTCTTAACCAGAATAATAAAACAAGAACAGTACCAATAATTGTGCGGATAATATGCGCAAAATCATGGTTAAAGGATACACAGTGGCGTACACCGAAGCCGAGGAATCTGTTCCAAGGATTTGGTTAGAAAAGGCCAAGGCCGGCGGGTCGGTCATGCTACCGGCCAAAAGTCCGCACACGGTGGGATAGTTGCATTTGAGCACAATCCACGCAAACAGTGCTGTAACCATAAGGGGTAAAAAGGTGATGATCGCCCCTATGCCCATCCAATACAAGCCTGATCCATTAACTATCATGGGCATAAAACCTGGCCCTGCATTAAGCCCCACTGTGGCTAAAAAGAGCGAAATGCCCATTTCGCGTATCATAAGGCTGGCGCTGGGTGAGATATAGCACACCATACCACCTATTTTATGTAATCTACTGAAAATAATTGCTATAATAAGTGGTCCGCCGGCTAATCCTAATTTTAGCCCTGCTGGGAGCCCTGGTATAAATATGGGAATACTGCCAAAGAGTATGCCAATAAAGATGGCGGCAAATATGGGAATAACTTGCGGGTGGTCTAAGGTACGCAAGGAATCGCCCAAAAATCTGCGAGCGGCAAAAATGCCTTCGGGGTCAGAAACTATACGCAAGGTATCACCATAGTGAACTACGGTGGAAGGGGTAGCTGTAAATTCAAAACCGGAACGAATAACACGTGTGGGAACAATACCCACTTCCGCACCCAGTTCCAATTTTTTTATGGTTTTTCCGGCAAGAGAGCTTCTGGTAACGGTAATATCGGCAATTTTTAAACAACCTTCAATGGTGTGCAAATCAATTTCTGATTTTTTGCCCACAATTTCCACAAGCTTTTCCAATTCGGCAGTGTCGCCCACAGCGTGCAAAAGCGTGCCATGCGTGAGCACAGTGCCTGCCTTTGGGGTGTGCATAACTCCGCGCATTTGTTCCACGCGTGAAAAGACCACATCCAATTTTTCTAAAGCTTTAATAGAATCAAGCCTTTTGCCCACAAGAGCTTCATTGGTCACTTCTACTGTAAGGTAATTGAGGTTTTGCTTAGAAGCATTGCTCAGTTCTTCCATGGCAGCGTTTTCTTTTGCAATATCAATGCGAAAAATAAAGCGCACTAAAATCATAATCAAAATAATACCTAAAATACCAAATGGATATGCAGCAGCATAGCCAAGGCCTGCTTGGCTCACATATTCCGCTGTCATTTCGGCAGAAGGTAAAATATCACTAAGCATTTGTGTGGAAGCAGCAAGAGAAGGAGTGTTGGTAACAGCACCACTATAAAGCCCCACAATAACAGGCAATGGTATATCAAAAACCACAAAACACGCACCGGCTATAATGGTACCGGAACACACGATAAAAGCTGCTAAAAGGTTTAGGCGCAAGCCATTGCGTTTGAGTGATTCCACAAAACCAGGTCCCACTTGCATACCTATAGAGTATACAAAAAGTATCAGCCCAAATTCTCTGGCAAAGTGCAAGACATGATTATCTATAATCAGGCCAAAATGCCCCACGGCTATGCTGCTAAAAAGAACGCCGCCCACCCCAAGACTGATGGTGCCCACTTTTACATGACCAAGCAATATGCCGGTAATGATACATAGAGATAATACCAAAATAGCTTGTGCTGCACTTTGGGAAAAAAAGAGATCTGCCAACATAATCTACTCACTATTTTATAGCTTAACATTGTTACATAAAAATACAAAATCCACACTCAACAAGGGCACAATATACGCAGTTTTCTACAATGCCAAGTGAAATTTTTATCAATTTAAAAAATTTTAAACATAAAAAAAGGGAGCAAAAGCTCCCCCTTTAATATGTTGCAATTATTTAAGTTTAATGATCTTTATGCTTGCAGCAGCACTCAGACTCTTTTTCTTCTTTTTTACAAGGAAAGAGTACAAAGTTCCAATACACCACAAAGGCAGGTAGGGTCACAAACATGAGCGCATATGCCCAAGTTTTTGTGAAGAGAAAATATTCATAAAATGTTGAAAATCCTCCAGCAGCCATAATAACCTCCTAGTGAGAATCCTTAAAGTTTGGATGTTCATACAGCACTGGCATATGATATACCACAAAGCGATATGCCGTCACAATAAGCGTTACCACAAAGATAGAAATGCACACTTCACCAATGCTTGGGAAATAGCGTTCATCGGCAGGTAAATTATAGTTAAAGGCAATAAGGCTCACATTAAAGCGATTCATAACAATACCAGCCACGGCATTGACAGATCCTATTTGGCAAAGGCGAACATTGCCATCGCGTGCTCCCTTGGCATAAATAAGCGCAGGCATAAGCACAAAGAAAAGCATTTCAACCATCCACCAAAAGCCATAGCCTGTGAACAAGTATTTAAAGTTATCTTGCACTGCCATGTCAATGAACTTCAAAATGAAGTAGCCAAAAAGGATGAGCGAAGCAGCACGGGCAAAGCCCAAAGTTACTTCGGTAGATTCTTTCAAGTGTGTTGCGTCCATGTAATTATGCACGCCCTTATGGGCTAACATACCTTCAAAGATAACCATGGAAGAACCTGCTATCATAGAAGAAACAAAGAAAAACATGGGCATAAAGGGTGAATACCAAAGTGGATGCACCTTACCTGGAGCTATGAGGAAAAGAGCGGCCAAAGAAGATTGGTGCAGTGTGGACAAACACACCCCAAAGATAGTGAGAATGATGGTAAACTTAACAATAAGATTACGCCATTTCACAACCCAAGGGAATTTTGCCGCCAACCATTCTAAAGGAGCCACAGCAAATTCTATCATAAGCACCGTTACATAGGTTGCCACACATAAGCCCACTTCAAAAAGTACCGAAGTGGTACCCGGGAAGAAAAACATATAAGGCAAACGCAATGGGTGACCAAGGTCATACAATAAGGCCACAACCACAAAACTATAGCCCAAAAAGGCTGTGGTAATAGCCGGACGCACTGCAGAATGCAGATGTTTAAGGCCAAGGATATAACAAGCAACTGTGGTAAAATACCCACCGGCTGCCAAGGCTACACCGCATAAAAGGTCAAAACCAATCCAAATACCCCAAGGGTTATTGTCATCCAAATTAGTAATGGAACCAATACCTTGAGTAAAGCGGATAAAGGTGAGAACCAAACCGACTATAAGAATTACAGCCGTTAATTGGTTTCCGGGGCGACGTAAGGAAAATTCGCCCATATTCATCATTTTATCCGCGGTGGGGATTACAATATTGCCATGCATACTACGCTCCCTCCCCGTGGTTACAGCAACCGCCGCCATGCGATTTTTTGGATGCATCGCAAAGGGCTTGCTTTACCTTTTCGGCCACTTCTGGGCCTTGTTCTTCTTCTATTTTGGCCACAGCGGCTTTCATGTCTTCGTGCATTTTAGCAACCATTTCTTTTTGAGCAGCCTTTTCTTTGGCTTCTTTAAGCTTGGTCACACCATAGGCTCCGGCAAAAAGTACAGGCCAAAAGCCTATAATCATAGGTACAGAACCAAGAGCACCGGCAGTAAGTTCGCCCATGGGGCGATTGCCAAGATGCGTATCTTGCCCAAGGGCATCTGGTGCCACACCGGAAAGAGTCATCCAAGCGGTACCTCCGGCATCGTGCTCACCGTAAAGATAATCCACATAGCGCTCAGGATTTTTTTCAATACGCTAACGGGCAAATTTTATAAGGTCAGAACGCTTACCAAAGGTCAAAGCGTCCATGGGGCATTGCTCAACGCAACCCGGCAACTTACCCTCTAGCAAACGCGGACGACAAAACGTACACTTTAGCACCAAGGGATCATAAGCTTCTTCGTATTGAAAGCCTGGCACATAGAAAGGACAAGCTATCATGCAATAACGACAACCAACACATTGGTCGCCTTTATAACTCACACTGCCGTCTTCTTCTTTTGTAAAGCATTTGGCAAAACAGGCCGAAGCACAAGCGGGGTCATTACAATGCAAGCATTGCAATTTGCGGTACACTTCTTCGTTTTCTACCTTATACTGATTGACCACAGTCCAAGCAGCAGCCGTGGTGCGGCGTCTTTTGTGGGTGACTGTCAAATCGTCAAAGGATTTTTCGGGCATGGGTAAGTTGTTTACAGCTTGGCAAGCTTTTTCACACTGACGACAACCAATACAACGGGTTGTATCGTGCAATACGCCAAAACTGTTTGGATAATATGGATAAGAAACAGCACCTGCGGCGTTAGCAACCTTTGCAGTACCAAGAGCAGAGGCCACACCAGCACTTCCCAAATATGTAAGGAATTTTCTGCGATTCATCATGTGCTCCTCTTATTTAAGCTTGTGGCACGTGGTGCATGACGTGTTCTTGGGTCTTGAAACATCCATGGCGTCATGGCAACCCATGCACTGCAAGTGGTATGCAGCCTTAAGGTTTGGACGTTCAGGACTTGCCGGATCAATAGTTGGCGAATGGCAACTTACGCACTTAGGCGGCGTCATGGAAGCCGGGCTTTCATGGTGACATGCAGCACAAAGAGCATAAGGATCCGCATGGAAAGCTTTGGCAAGTTTATCATCGCCAATACGCTTTAAAAGCGAAGAATAGTGACGTGCATGCGTAAAGTTGCTACCTTCGTATTCCTCAGACAAAATGTCTATTTTCACTTTGTTTGGAATTTCAAAAGGCGAAATGGCACCTTCGGTATTTTGCTTACGCGCGTATACAGTTTCAGCGGCAAGTTCTTCATTTTCTGAAGAATCAAGTTCGCCTCTAACGCCTTGCATAAATTGCTCCTTAGTCATAAGCGAAGTCACATCATGACAAGTGGCGCAATAATTTTCTGTGCGAGGCGGAGTGGGAATCAAAGAGTGACAGCCGGCACATTCACGACGTTCTAAATTCTGAACGTGACAACTCACACAGCTTGCAGGCGTCACGCCATCGGCACGTTTTGCAATATTTTCAGCATGCATTGCCCTTTCAAGGGTAATGAAATTGCCATCTGCTATGCCTTCTACAGTGTGACAGCTTGTACACGAAACCATATCACCCGTATGGTGACAGCTTTCGCATTCTGCAATTTTTTGCTCGTGAATTAAGTGGTTAAAAACAGCAGGTCGCATGCCGGCACCATAGGCGCCAGGCTTACTCGACACAGGAAAAATGACCATGGCTGAAGGAGCACCACTATCCGTTGCTTCAAGCTCCGGCGCGGCATAAGCATGTATTGCCATACAGTGCATTCCAAATACAACCACAGCAAGCACCACCAACATTTTCATCCTTTGTAGCAGTGTTTTACCGTTCCTCATGTAATTGTCCTTGGTTGGATAAAAAGAATAAAACCCCCAGACAAACTTGAAAAAATCAAGTGCCACAATGGCTTTTTATATTGCTTTTTTTGAATAAAAAAGCCGCATACACACATTGGGGCTTGCTTGAATCTACACTGCATAATCGCATTCGTCAAGGCAATGATTAGGAAAAAAAACCTTTATTTATGGTGAGTTGTTAATTTGATGGAGATTAAGAGATTTTTTTCACGAGACGACATACACCATGCACTCTGTTATTTTGAACCCACGCTTGACAATTATATTCTTTGCAAATATCTATCAAGCTTAGCTAAAAGATCGTCTAAATCTAAAGGTTTACCAAGATGGTCATTCAAACCGGCATCAAGACATTTTTGCACATCTTCCGTGAATACATTGGCCGTTAAGGCGATCATGGGCACAGCTTGCGCATGGGCATTATCAAAAGCGCGGATTTGCCTTGTGGCTTCATAGCCATCTCTCAAAGGCATGTGAATATCCATAAGCACAATATCAAATTCTTCAGCCCTTTTTTCCATAATATCACAAGCCTCTACGCCATTTTCTGCACATTCAATCTCAATGCCTGTAAATTCCAAAATAGCCATGGCTATTTCTCTATTAATTTCTACATCTTCTACCAAAAGCATTTTAAAACCTGCAAAACGCTCTGTAAAGTCTAACTGAGGTGTCACTTCTTGTGTGTCTATATTCCTTACAGTGCCTAAGCACGTATTCAAACAATCCACAAGATTTGAAGGGAATATGGGCTTTGCCAAAACATAGGCCACAGAAGAAGCTTGCTCCTTGGTCAGTTTTGTCTGCGCTGAAGCCGGCATAATACCCACTATCGTAGGTAAATGTGCGATTTTAGACATTTCTTGTAATAAATGACAAGGCTTCATATCGGGCAAGTCAATATCAATAAAAGCCATGTGATACGGGTTTTCACTGTGCAATGTCGTATATTTAATGGCTTCTCCGCCACTGGCGGCCAAATCGCACTGTATGCCAAATTTTTCTAGCATAGCTTTAAGAGTTACTCGCGCAATTTCCGACGAATCTACCACAAGCACACGCAATTGCGATACATCGGTTTGAAAAATATTTTTACTTACAGAGCTTCCCCTTTCAGCCACAAAAGAGAATGTGAACGTAGTACCTTTATTGATTTTAGACTCTACGCTAATGTACCCCCCAAGTAATTCCACAATACGCTTTGAAATAACAAGCCCAAGCCCTGTGCCGCCAAATTTTCTGGCAATGCTGTTATCTGCTTGGGTAAAAGACTGAAAAAGCTTATTCATTTGTTCTTCAGTCATGCCAATACCGGTATCTGAAACACTCATTTCAATACGGCATAGCGTGGCAGAAGTTTCTTTACAAGCTGCCACCAAGGTAATATCTCCCCCTTCAGGGGTAAATTTCACTGCATTAGAAAGAAGATTGGTCACCACTTGTGCCAGGCGTTGTTCGTCAGAAATAATGTTATGGTCTATAAGATTTTCAATAGAAACCACAAAATTTTGCTTTTTGCTTTCTACAGTGAAATTGACCACATTCACCACGCGCTTAAGCATGGCTTCAAGATTAAATTCTGTAAAAGAAAGTTCAAATTTATCCGCTTCTATCTTGGACATGTCCAAAATATCATTAATAACTCCCAGCAAATGCGAAGAGGCTTCGTGTATTCTTCCAAAGCAATAATCTTTTCTATCAAGGGAATTTGCATCCACACCAATACTTGTCATGCCAATAATGGCATTCATGGGTGTGCGGATTTCGTGGCTCATATTGGCAAGAAAACTTGACTTGGCAAGGCTTGCTTGTTCTGCTTCTTCTTTTGCTTGTATAAGCTTTGTCGTGTCATAAAACGTAACAATAACACCCAAATTTTCATGGTTAGCATTGCGCAATAAAGAAAAGTTCACGTCATAATGAACAGTTGTCTCTTTTTGAACCATTGTTTTATAAATATTGACATGCTCTCCAGATTGAAGGCATTTTTCAAATGATTCCTGCAAAAGAGATCTCTCTGTATGCCCTAAAAACATACTAAATATCTCTATATAATCCTTGCCAACCAGGCTATCCATATGATCTATTTTAACATTTTGCAAAAACTTGCGCGTGCAATATATAAGCTTTGAGTTGGCATCAAAAACAAGTAAAATCTCTGAAGCATAGGCTAACATCAAATGCAAATACGTATCTTGCTTTTCCCTTTCTTGAAGTAAAGCTTTGGTAATTTTTTGCTCTGACGCAGCAGCCACTTTTGCACGCTCAACCATTTCGGCAAAAGCGGTATTTTGACGTGTAAGACGCTTATTTTCTTTACGTAATTTTTCAAGTTCTTCTTTCATGAAGTGTTACCAAATCTATGAGTTTTTTTCAAATAAGCACACGGTAAACGAAAAATTATGGAATCTATTTTGCAATTCTCCACTTGGCATAGTTGTCGGGCAAATTTCACCACGAGCGTATAATTGCATATAAGGAAAAGCTCTATCTAGTGTATTCAAGGCTTTTTCGGCCTCAATCAAAGGATTTGCCCCCAAAAGCAAGGCGCGTCCGACACAGCTTACCACCAAGGCACCCAAAAGGCTATCTGATTTTTCTTGTATATATGCAATAACTTCCTGAGCACTGTGTGCTATGCCTTCCGGTGATTGCAAGCCTAAATATATAGAAGCCCCTTCCGGCATAGTGCCACCAAAAACAGCATAACCTTCGGGAGTAAAAGATAAAAGCTCACGCGCAAGCAAGGAACTTCCGTCTTTATAATCTACAAGAAATGGCACAATATGGCCGGCTTGCCCCCATGCTTCAGGAGGAATACCCAATGATTTTACATGATTTGCCACAGGAATATCATTCACTGTATATACAATATTTCCAGCAGATTTTGTTATAATGCTTTCTTTATTTTGTATATTATCTGGCCGTAAAGAAGCAAATTTAAAAGATGCTTTCACAGGCCCGTCCATACACACAAGAGCAAGTTTATTCTTGGCATATTGCCCATTATAAATAATATATGTGTGTTCACCATGGGCAGTGTGATCGCTGGCAAGCCCTCCAAAAAGAGGTGCCTGACCTGTAATTTCATTTATATAATTTGTCATATCCTGCCCTATAACCTCTGGCATAAATGGCATATAGGTTAGCGTTAAGGCAGGTTTTTCGCTCTTAAGTGTTTTTTTAATTTGAGCATACGCTTTTTCAATGGAAATTTTATATTGGTTGGCATCTTTGCTATCGCCGTATAAATCTTCTGTAAGAGCTGTGGAAAACGTGATGTTTGCATCTTCCAAAACGACTAACGTGAGCAAATCTAAATCCACCTCTCCACCACCGCAAGAAGCAAAGCACGTCATGCCAACCACATCAAAAGGCAATATTTCGCAAATGGCAGCCACCACGCCGGAAGAAAGAGCATCGGCATGAGTTATCAATAATCCTACGGCATGTTTATCTTTTTGCCTACTTGTCACACATTCTGGCAATGTGCGTAAAATTTCTGCAACAGCCATATCAGCATCATCAATTTCACGTGTTTGCGCCACATACATTTGCATAGTCGAAATCCTCAAGTATTTTCCAAAAAAGAACAGGAGTTTATTACTAACCCCTGTGACATATGCAGTGACATACAATACAGTATTTTTTATGTCAATAACTATTCATATTTTCTACTTATTCACTAATAATTCTGAAATCCCTTATGCAAAGTACTTCTTTGCCACATTACACATTTTTTGTATGTCTTTTGGCAAAAACCATACAATATCTTTTTGAGCACGAAACCACGTGAGTTGGCGCTTGGCATAAGCTCTTGTATTATTGCGCCACCTTTCTAAAGTTTCTTCAAGCCTCACCCCCAAACACATATGCGCGTATAATTCCTGGCAACCTATACCGGACCAACCGGGTGCCTTGCCATCGGTGCATTTTTCAAGGGCAGATGTTGCTTCTGCAAGAGCGCCTTGTAAAAGCATATGTTCAATGCGTTTGGCAAGCATGGGAGTTAATTCATTTAAATCCACATCCAAAGCCATATACAGCCCCTGAACCAAAGGCTTTGGCACATCATGTTCATGCCACCAACTAAAGTTTTTTCCCGTGGCAGCATGCACTTCTAGGGCTCTTACTATACGTTGCTTATCATTTTCATGGATACGTGCCGCATATTTGGCATCAATAACTACAAGCTCTTTATGCAATGCTTGGCTGCCTTCTTCTGCACAGCGCTGCATAAGCTTTTCACTTACATCTTTGGGCACTGCCGGAATGGCGCATATACCCTGAAGCATGGTTTTAAAATACAGCCCCGTTCCCCCCACCAAAATAGGCACCTTGCCTCTGGCTATAACCTGCAAAATCTTTTCCATAGCCATATCAGAAAAACTGCCGGCAGAAAGCTTAGATTGTGTGGGCAAAAAACCGTATAAATGGTGCGGACAAAAAGCTCTTTCTGCAGCACTTGGTTGCGCTGTTATGATGGGAAAATCCGCATATACTTGACGCGAATCTGTGTTTATAATTTCTCCGTTAAGAGTTTCGGCCAAGGTCAATGCTAAGGCTGTTTTACCGGCACCTGTAGGACCTGCAAAACAAAGAATACGTGGCAATGAACTCATGAAATTCTAAAACCTCCGGCACTGGGTGCAAGGCAAGGAGTGGCTTGGCGCACTTCACCGGACATATATTTTTTGCGCAAAGCTTGCACCACATTATCCGGCACAAGGTCTGTCACATCTCCGCCATGGCTGGCTGCAGCTTTAATTACTGTAGAACTTATATATAACCATTGGTAATCGGTCATTAAAAATACCGTTTGCACATCACGGCAAAGCTTACGATTCATGAGTGCTAATTGAAATTCAAATTCAAAATCAGATACCGCTCTTAAACCTCGTAAAATCACATGCCCACCACGTTGTTGCACATAATCCACAAGCAAGCCAGAAAAAGGTTCTACAAGCACTTCCGGTAAATGACTCACGGCATCCCTAGCCATCTCAATTCTTTCTGCATGAGAAAAAAGTGGTGCCTTGGGGGTGTTATCAGCCACAGCCACAATAACTTTATCAAAAATACTACAACCTCGATTAATAAGGCTTACATGCCCATTTGTAATGGGATCAAATGTTCCGGGATATATGGCTATGCGCTCTTTTCTACTTTCCATACAATCACTCGCGTTTGTCCAAAGCTGCGTTCGGTTAAAAGTGTCAAATCAACATGGGCATTTTCGGCATCAAAAGCCAATGTCGCTTCCACTTCTGCTGTAATAATAGCTCCTTCATCTACCCAAAAACACCGCAAAAGGTTTCTTATGGTGGGCATAAGAAGGTTTTTTCCATATGGCGGGTCAATAAAAATTACATCATACTTTATGGCCGGCCTTTTTCCAAGTGCCTTAATGGCGTCTTCTTGTATAATACGAACCTTGGTCTCATCAAGCCCTAAAGCTGCGGCATTTTGCTGCAAACAACGTACTGCTTTGGGGGAGTTTTCCACAATAAGTGCCCCCATAGCTCCACGGCTTAAGGCTTCGAAGGCAAGGGAACCCGTGCCGCCAAACACATCTAAAGCATGGCACGTTGACCACACTATTCCCCGCGATTCAAGCATGGAAAAAAGCGCTTCTCGAACTCTGGACATGGCCGGCCTATAGCCTGGCCCGTCCACAGTTTTTAATACTCGCCCCCTAAAAATTCCTGAAATAATACGCACTACATCCTCGATATAAGTTTTGCCAGTTCATAATCAAATTTGAGCAAATTTTCATACAGCTCTGTTTGTTCAATCCAAGGGCGTTTTTCAAGAGCTTGCATTCTCTGTTTTAATTCTGCCCAATTACCTTCAACCCTGTCAGTCAAATATTTCCAATCCACCCTTGGTTGTGCCAAGTTATCATGATGTGTAACCACCACTTCGCGCTTTTGGTGCAACTCAAGTTCTGCTAAATAATCAGGTATGATAGCGTCAGTACCATACATTTCTTTTATGCGGGCAGCAAGCACAGTTTGAGCTTTTTCTTCTCCATGGGTAAGCACAATACGGCTTCCTTGACTGGCGGCTGGTTTTAACCATTCTAAAATCTGATCTTGCCCAGCATGAGCAGAAAAACCACCGATGGTAAATACACGTGCAGCAACGGGCACATCGTCTCCAAAAAGCGATAAACTTTTAGCATTTTCCACAATTTGCCTACCGGGTGTGCCCACTCCTTGATAGCCCACAAAAACAATGCTTGCGCCGGTTTTCCATAAATTATGGCGCAAATGATGGCGAATACGCCCGGCATTACACATACCACTGGCAGAAATAACAATGGCAGGTCCTGCCACATCATTGATCATGCGTGATTCTTCTGCATCCATAGTATAGCGTAGATTGGGCAAATAAAAAGGGTCATCTCCTTTACTAAATAAAGCCTTGGCATCTGCATCAAAAAGATGGGCATGCTTGCTAAAAACCTGTGTGGCGCGTATGGCCATAGGGCTATCAACATATATAGGCATATCAGCAGGTAAGCGCCCATCATTGGCTAGTTTATGTAAACAAAACAACAATTCTTGCGTGCGTTCTACGGCAAAGGCCGGAATAATGACTTTTTCTTTATTACCATAACTATAAGCTATGGCTTCGGCCAATTCATCCACAGCGCCCACTTCGTTTTTATGATTTCTGTCGCCATAGGTGGACTCCACAAAAATATAGTCTGCCGCTTTAGGTGGTTCTGGATCACACACAATCAGGGCGTGTGGGCGGCCAAGGTCGCCGGAAAAAAGAGCGGATGTTGTTTCGCCATTTTCTGTGGCTTCAATATATATGGATGCCGAACCAAGAATATGCCCAGCATCTTGAAATGTTATCTTAAGGCCGTCAACAGGCTCAAACGTTTCTTTATACTGCACTATTTGCAAGTACGGAAGTGTATTTTCAGCATCTTGCATAGAATAAAGAAGTTCTGGCAATGCCTTTTTACCACGCCTTTTATATTTTTCTGCTCTCTGCTTTGCTTCTGCCTCTTGAATATGTGCACTGTCTAGCAGCATAATTTCAAGCAAGTCTTTGGTGGGCTCTGTACAATAAATAGCGCCTTTAAATCCATGGCGTACCATGCGTGGCAAAAGTCCCGAATGGTCCATATGTGCGTGAGACATAAGAATAAAATCTAAATTTTCAGGACGATACAACTCTGTAGAAAAATTACGTTCTTCTATGGCTTTATTCCCCTGATGCATGCCGCAATCCACAGTAAAACGCGCTCCACAGGCTTCAATAATATAACAAGAACCAGTTACCGTTTGCGCTGCTCCTAAAAATTGCACTTTCATAAAAGCCTCCTGAAATATATATATTGTATATACAAACCGTTACAACAAACACATTGCAAAAATAACACTGTATAAAAGCCATGTAATGATAATTATGCACCTATGTCTAAGAAATAGCAAGAATTCATGTGCAACAAGATATGAGAATATGATGTATCATTTTTTGCTCCTTGCACTTTTTTTTGTATACTCTTACACTGCATACATGAATACTGCACTTACATAATCTATTTTATAGGAGCACATATGTCTCAACCCTACTTCAGCCGCATCGACGAACTCACCAGCAGAACAGAATCATGGAGAATCATACGAATTTTAGCCGAAATCGCCACTTCGTTTGATGAACTTAATGATATCCAAGAACACTGCATTTCTATTTTTGGCTCTGCCAGAACAAGTCCTGATGCAAAGCATTATAAAGACGCAGAAAAGATAGCTCGCTTGCTGGTAGAGCAAGGCTATGGCGTTATTACCGGTGGCGGCCCCGGCATTATGGAGGCTGGCAATAAAGGTGCTACAGAAGCTGGCGGCACAAGCGTTGGCCTGCATATACACTTACCCCACGAACAAGGTTGCAATGAATATGTAAAAACACGCTGCAACTTTCGCTACTTTTTTGTGCGCAAACTCATGTTTGTAAAATATGCCAAAAGTTATGTGGTTATGCCTGGCGGCATGGGTACCATTGACGAATTATCCGAAGCTTTTGTGCTTGCGCAAACAAAACGCATCCGTCCTTTTCCAATAATTTTATACGATTCTAAGTACTGGGCAGGGCTTTTAGACTGGCTGCGAACCACCATGGTGGAATATGGCAATATTTCGCTGGAAGAAATAGACGACCTTATCACTTTGTGCGACACGCCAGAGGAGGTTGTGTCAGTTATCAAAAAAACCATTATAATATAGCAGGCTGCTGAAAAAAATCATCTGCTACGTCAAATGGCTTTTTTTTCGTGGTATGGGCCATAAGAGCCCTATCCTGCCTCAAAAAAAACCATTTTCCTTGCATCTGACATTTTTTGAACAGCCTGACTCACGAAAAAATACATAATTTAAAATAAATTAACATGCACATACGCGCAATACCTAAAGCAGGCCCCACACCAAGCCCCCCCAAGGGGCACACATGGCATGACCTTATGGGTATGGCTCTTGAAGAAGCTGCACTGGGGGAACAATATGGCGAAGTGCCGGTGGGTGCTGTGCTTATTTCCATGGACGGAAATATACTTGCAAAAACGCATAATACTTGCGTACATACAAATGATCCCACAGCTCATGCCGAAATCCTTGCTTTGCGTAAGGCCGGACATAGGCTCAAAAACTATCGCTTAAACCATACGGTCATGGTGGTAACTTTGGAACCTTGCCTTATGTGCGCAGGCGCTCTTGTGCACGCGCGCGTATCTGGTCTTGTGTATGGCGCTGCAGATACAAAGGCCGGCGCAATTTCTTCTTGTTGCGACGGCCTTCATCTCAATTTTCTCAATCACAATCCATGGCATATGGGGGGCATTCGCAGTGAAGAATGCGCAAAATTGCTTACAGCCTTTTTTGCAAAAACGCGCCACACGCTATAGTATTTTAAGCTGACATCACTACTGTCAACTTAAAACTTTTATTTTTCCTTATTTTTTAACCAATACTCTATGGTTGTATAAAGGATCGAAGGGGAAATGGGCTTTGTTATATGGTCATTCATGCCATTTTTAAGGCTAGTTTCTTTATCTCCAAGCATGGCATGGGCTGACATGGCAATAATAGGTAAATCTTTAAACAGGGCATTTTGGCGTATGCGCCTTGTGGCTGTAAGGCCGTCCATGACGGGCATTTGAATATCCATAAGCACAAGGTAAAATATCTATGGCTTCTAGGCCATTGCTGGCGACACGAACACCATACCCCACATTCTCTAACAATTCTATGGCAATAAGCTGATTTATTTCATTGTCTTCCACAAGTAAAATCTGGCCTTGGCAATTTTGCGGCACAATTTCTACAATTTCGGTTGTTTCCGAAGAAACTTGTTTATGCAAAATATTTTCTTCGTCGTATAAATCAAATAGCGCTGTGAAAGTAAATGTAGATCCAAGCCCCGGTTCACTCACAACACCTATTTCACCACGCATCAATTCCACAATACTTTTAGATATAACAAGGCCAAGCCCTGTTCCGCCATATTGGCGTGATACAGAAGTATCAGCTTGAGTGAAAGCAGAAAAAAGCCTGTTGCGCTGTTCGTCCGTCAATCCAATACCGGTATCACTTACCGAAAAAGAGCAACGCATTTCGTGTTCGTTTAAAAGTTCACTGGTAATACTGATGGTAATACTGCCTTGCTTGGTAAATTTTATGGCATTGCTTGTAAGATTAAAAAGCACTTGTTTTAAACGTAAAGGGTCACCCATAATCATGGTACCGGGGTAATCGCCTTTATTTAAATGAAATTCAAGTCCTTTTCCTATAATTTTATTTGAATACAGATTTTCTAATTCCACAATAATTTCGTGTAAAGTAAAGGGAATATATTCTATTTCCAGCTTTCCTGCTTCGATTTTTGAAAAATCCAAAATATCATCAATAATACGCAAAAGATTATTGGCAGAAAATAAGGAATTTTGCACATATGTTTCTTGTGAAGCATTGAGTTTTGTTGCTGAAAGCAAATGCAAAAGTCCTAAAATGCCGTTCATGGGAGTGCGTATTTCATGGCTCATATTGGCCAAAAATTCACCCTTGGCTTTATCACTTTTTTCCGCAAGTTCTCTGGCACTTTTTAGATCATGCACATATGCTCTGATTTCTGTTAAGTCACGAACATAAGCAACAACAAATGTTTCATTAATAAATTCTGTGCGCACAAGTGTTACTTCTGCTAAAAAAATTTCGCCATTGGGGCGCATGGCCTCAGCTTCTATTTTGCTGTTACCCTTCATAAAAGCATTGCCAAGCTCATCCGCAATCATTTGCGAAGACAATCTGCCATCGGATTGTTTTTCCGGAAATAGTGTAGCAATTTTTTGTAAAAATTCCTGTTTACTCTCAAGCCCAAAAAGACGCACTGCCTCTTGATTGCAATCGATTAAATCAAAATTTCTATTCCACACATTTATACAAAGCGGCGCATTATCTAAAGTTTTACGCAAACGCTCTTCCGCTCTTTGCATTTTTTCCATATTGGCTTTGACGTCATGTAAATCGCGGAAATAACCAACAATTAAATATTCACCGCGCAACATTATGCGCACAAGGCTCACTTCTATGCTTAAACGCTTGCCAAGCAAGGTATGCGCTTCCCACTCACACTTAGTCACGCCTTGTTGTAAAGCAGTGTTGAGCAGATTTTGCATTTTTTGGAATGATTCAGTGCCATCTGGTTGAAATTTGGGGGTAATTCGTTTGAGAAATTCTGTATTGGGCTTATCGTGCGGCAAAGCAAACATTTCCACCGTAGCCCAATTATAGTCTATGATTTTTAATTCTCTGTCCCAAAGGCACATACCCATGGGCATGGAATCCAAAATAAGCTGCGTGCGTTCGTCTTTTTCACGAGAAGCAGACAAAGAAGCATATACTTCGCGCAAATCTTTGATATAGCCCACAACAACATCTTGTCCCATAAGCGAACTGCGTATAAGGGTTACTTCTGCCGGTATGAGTTCACCATCATACGTTTGGTGCAACCATTCCAAACGTAAAAAACCTTCGTCAAAGGCTTTATTAACGCTTTCTCTAGCAAATTCAAAAGAATTACGCCCATTGGGCTGAAATTTGGGCGAAAGATTAAAAAAGATTCGTAAATATTCTGCCTTATCTTTGACCTTAAAAAGCCGCACCACTTCTTGGCTGCATTCCAAAATTGTATAGTCTCTAGCCCATACTTGCGAAGCCAAGGGTGCATTATCAAACATAAGCTTCATGCTTTCAAAAGACTTATCACCTGTGACTTGAGGCTCGGAAGCATTGCTTAAATCATAAATATAGCAAGCAAAAAATATTTCTCCACGGCTGACCATGCGTACAATATGCACATTGGTCGGAATTGATTTGCCCGCCAATGTTTCATGTTGCCAAGAAAAATGGCACTCGCCTTCAGACAGAGCTTTTTCAACAAAGCCCAATGCATGACTTTGAGTATAATCATTGCTTTCCGGCACAAAAGGCAAAAACGAATTTATCCCTGAATCTTTTTTAGAGGCACATCCAAAAAATTTTTCATACTTTTTATTGCAATACACATTAATCAGCTTTTCCGTCCAATAACTAAAGCATATGGGCATGGATTCAAGAATTGACGGACTAAGATGCACCGGTAATTGCGAAACTATATGTGCCATGTTTCCTCCAAATCGGAGTTAAAAATATATAGCCAATAAAAACTGAAGACTATCATATTGATACAAGATAAGCATTTTTCCACAAAAGAAAAGAGGAAAAATATTTAAAAAAACTGTTTTTGGACATCTTCAAAAGTATTGAGCGCATCGTCAATACAAGTGTCCATATCAAAATACGCATATTTGCCAAGCCTGCCTCCCAAAATAAGCAGAGGATTTTTTTGCGCCTCAGCAATATATTTTGCATATATTTCCATATTTTGAGAATTATTTATGGGGTAATACGCCTGCTCACCTCTGTGCCAGGTATGCGAATATTCTTTACAAATAACTGTTGTTGCACTTTGAAAAATTTGCGTGCGCTCTGGGTGCAAATGTTTAAATTCGTGGATTCGCGTAAAAGGAACAGAGTTTTCGGCGTAGTTCATAACACTTGTTCCTTGAAAATCTTGCATTTCTTTGCTTTCAAATGCAAAGCGCAAAGAACGCCACGCTAACTCCCCATGTTTATACGCAAACAATTTATCGGGAAGCCCTGTATAGATAATGAGCGCATCCTTTGGCAGACTGTGCTGCACTTCAAAAAAGTCCGTTTCGTACTCAATGGTTATGCGTGGATCTTCG
Source organism: uncultured Desulfovibrionaceae bacterium (assembly GCA_964369505.1). Classification (GTDB taxonomy): domain Bacteria; phylum Desulfobacterota; class Desulfovibrionia; order Desulfovibrionales; family Desulfovibrionaceae; genus CAYJAD01. Next base: position 17,673 of record CAYJGS010000004.1, read on the forward strand.
GTCATTTTTTCAAACAAAGCCCCATAGCCGTCCTTGGGCATACCTTGCCAGTAATCATCAAAATAATCAGTATTATAAGAATATCGAACCGGTAAACGATTTATAATGGCAGCGGGCAAAAATTTTGGATCAAGTTCCCACTGTTTTTGCGTATATCCTTTAACAAAGGCTTCATACAATGGCCTACCTATAAGCGATATGGCCTTTTCTTCCAAATTTTTAGGCGCGTCGATAAAATCACGCTGTATTTCTGTCCGCAAAAATTCCCGCGCTTCACTGGGGTTTAAGGTTTTTCCGTAATAATCGTTGATGGTGCCCAAATTGATGGGCATGGAATAAACTTTACCCTTATATGAGCTTAATACAGTATGTCTATATGGTGTAAATTCAGTAAACTTAGTGATATACTGCCAAACATGCTCTTTTTTTGTGTGGAAGATATGCGTACCATAAGCGTGTAATTCTATGCCACTTGCAGCATCTATATAAGAATGACAATTTCCCCCTGGGTGGGCACGGCATTCAAAAATGGTCACAGGCACACGGCAAAGATTTACAATACGTTCTGCCATAACCAAAGACCACAAGCCTGCCCCAATTAAAAAAACTTTCATAAATCCGCCTATAAAATACACACACCTAAAAAATTCTATGGGAAACCATTACACAAAAGTACCTTAACCATATTAGTATAGCTTTTTTAGCACGGAAGAGACATATCTGAAAGTGTTATAAAAAACAAGATGTCAATAATAAGTGTTTTGCCCAAAAAAAAAGCCTTGCGCAAGTAGAAGCGGGGGAACTTCTAGATTCTTACGCAAGGCACTTGAGAATAAATCATGTAGATTGTTACCTATCCAACATATGTATATATATGTTTAAGCCTTGGGGTGAGGGGGAACGCCACCCTCTGTAGTTGTTGAAAATGTGACTAACAATTTTCAACCAATTTGTGGGCCCATCAAAGGCCACTCAAAAGATAAACACTCAAAACATTTTTGGGTTCTACGGAACCATGAGTTTTCACGTTACCTATCACAACTATTACCGAGCCTGTATTTTCTCTCCATCGTATGCCTTCAGAGAAACATCACAGGCAGCGTTTTTTCCCTTTTAGCTTACTATATAAATAAGCAGGCTTAAAAGTTTGGCAAGGGGTTAAACATTATTTTTTTACTATTCCTATGGAAAAACTTTGAATACAAAAAATTTGCAATTATATTAACAAATTGCACTTACCCATCAAGCAACATCTGTGCTTCTTTAGTAATGTGTTCGGCTGTCAATCCCACACAGTCACGCAATTCTTGCTGCTTGCCGTGTTCTATAAATATATCTTTTATGCCAAGGCGCTTGAGCTTTAAGCCTTGCATAAGATTTGCGTCGCTCAAATATTCAAGCACTGCCGAAGAAAATCCTGCAGCCATGCACCCTTCTTCCACAAGTAAAAGCGCATCGTGTTTTAGGGCAATATCTTGTAAATCTTTTTCCGGCAAAGGCTTAATCCATACAGGGTCATACACCGTTATGGCAATGCCATCTTGTGCTTGTATGTTATGGGCAGCCTGCATGGCCATATGTGCACAAGGCCCAACAGCAATAATGGCTAATTTTTGGCCTTTTTGTAAAAATTCTCCCTGCCCTTCTTGCAAAATTTGTCCACATTCCGGCAAAGCAATACCAAAGCCCACACCACGCGGATAGCGTATGGCATAAGGCCCTTTATGTGACGTTTCATCTTCATGGTTATCTTTAAGGGCAGTAGCCAAAGCGTGGCAAAGCATGGCTTCATCTCTGGGTGCTAAAATACGCAACTGAGGAATATGCCGTAAATAAGCCATATCAAAAACACCGTGGTGCGTGGGGCCGTCTTCTCCCACTAAACCTGCTCTATCAATACAAAAAACCACAGGCAAATTTTGTAAGCACACATCGTGCACCACCTGATCATAAGCTCTTTGCAAAAATGTTGAATACAAAGCCACCACTGGTTTAAAACCTTGTGTCGCAAGGCCTGCGCCAAAGGTCACAGCGTGTTGTTCGCATATGCCTACATCTACAAAGCGGTCTGGGAATCTGTCTTGAAAAGCATTAAGACCGGTACCTTCCGGCATGGCTGCCGTTATGGCCACAATGCGTGTATCTTCTGCTGCCATTTTAAGCAAACATCGGCTAAAGGCATCGGTATAGGTAAGTTGCTTTGAATTCGATCCCTTAGCTGGTGCTTTGCCCGTTTGCGGTTCAAAACTGCCCACACCGTGAAAGTGCGCAGGGTCTTTTTCTGCCGGCATATAGCCCTTGCCTTTATGCGTCATCACATGCAAAAGCACAGGCCCGTCTTCAAAAGCTTTAGCCATTTGTATATGGCGGTTTAAAGCCGCTATATCATGGCCATCCACAGGGCCTATGTAATTAAAACGAAAAGCTTCAAACAGCATACCCGGTGTGAAAAAAGTTTTAAAACTCACTTCCCCCTTAATGGCATAGTTGGCCAAATCGGGCCCAATGCGCGGCACAGAGCGCAAGAGTTTTACCACATCTTTTTTGGCTTGCCGCACCCAACGCCGTGAAAGATTACGGCTTAAAAAGCGAGACATAGCGCCCACATTAGAAGAAATGGACATTTCATTGTCGTTAAGCACCACAATAAATCGCTTACCCATGTGCCCTGCTGTATTTAAGCCTTCAAAAGCCTGTCCGCCGGTTAAAGAGCCGTCGCCAATAATGGCTACCACGTGATGGTCTTGGCCTGCCAAATCACGCGCCATGGCCATGCCAAGGCCGGCAGAAATAGATGTGGAGGCGTGCCCCACCCCAAAATGGTCATAAGGGCTTTCTTTTATTTTAGGAAAACCGGACAAACCGCCCTTTTGGCGCAAAGTATCAAAGTTATGGGCACGTCCTGTCAACAATTTCCAAGCATAGGCTTGGTGCCCAACATCCCAAACAAATTTATCTTTCTGCGGATTTAAAGAATGCAAAAGCGCTAAAGTAAGTTCCACAACCCCCAGGGAAGGGGCCAAATGTCCGCCATTTTTAGAAACCACGGCAATAATGCGTTCGCGCACTTCTTGTGCCAAAAATTCTAATTCCGCAACATTCATGGACGCTATATCAGAAGGGCTTTGTAAAGCACTTAAAAAACTTGTACCAGCCTTTATAAGAGCAATGCCTTCTTGACGTTCCGTTTCACAATATATAGGTGTTTGCACAGAAGTTTTTTCTTGCATGTATGCCACACATTACCTTGCTTTCACAAGAATATTAAAATGTTCTTTCCACCACATACGAAGCCAATTCGCGTAAAAAGTCAGCCTCAATCCCTGCCATACCATTTAAAGCAAGTAAGGCCTTTTCTTTTTCTTCCACAGCAAGTTTTTTACTGGCTACAAGTCCCAACAAAGAAGGATACGTATTCTTACCCATGGCGGCATCACTGCCTACAGGTTTGCCTAGGGTAGCCGTATCTGCTGTAATATCAAGAATATCATCAGCTATTTGAAAAGCAGCCCCAAGGCTTTTCCCATACATTTCAAGAGCTGTATATGTTTGTGCCGGAGCATTAGCCAGCAAAGCTCCACACACACAAGAAGCCTTGATGAGCGCCCCTGTTTTTAAAGCGTGCATATGCCGTAATTTTTCAAGGTCTATACCGTCTTTTCCCGTATAGTCCATATCAAGAACTTGTCCGCCCACCATGCCGCAAGAACCGGCAGCTTTGGCCAAATACTGCAGAGCATGAAGACATGCAGACGCAGAGATATTTGCAGAAGTAACAGTGCTCATGAACCAAAAGGCGTCTGTAAGCAAAGCATCTCCGGCCAAAATAGCCGTAGCTTCGTCAAATTGCTTGTGATTAGAAGGCTTTCCGCGGCGCAAGTCGTCATCATCCATGGCGGGCAAATCATCGTGTATGAGCGAATAGGTATGTATCATTTCAATGGCTGCCGCAAAAGGCATAACCGCTTCTTCTTGCAAACCACAAAGTTTTGCTGTGCTTATACACAATACAGGCCTAAGACGCTTGCCGCCGGCAAGTAAGCTGTATTCCATGGCAGCGCGCAATTGCAAAGGCATATCTTGCGCATGTTCGCCCCGCAAGCAATGCTCAAGCCAAGCCTCCACACGCCCACCACATTGTTTTAAATATGTTTTCATTTATTGTCGTCCACAGCATCGGCCGCAAAAGGTTTTTCGCCATTTTCTGTGTATAAAGTAATATCATGCCGCGCTTTTTCAAGCTGTTTACGACACATTTGCGAAAGCTCCATGCCTTCTTTATACAAAGCAACACTTTCCTCTAGGGGCACATTCCCCCCTTCCATGGCGCTCACAATGCTTTGCAAGCGCTGCATGCGCTCTTCAAATGTGAGAGAAGCCGAGTTTGATTTTTTCTTTGCGTTCATACGTTCCACACTCATGCATTGTATATGATTATGTATTTTTGTGAGCTTGAATATGGCTCACGTTTGCAGCAACAATACCGTCGGCCATATGCATGCGCACCTGCTCGCCTTTTTGCACTTGCTGTACAGATGCAAGCACTTGCCCTTGTTCATTTTCCATAAGCACATAACCGCGTTGCAAAGGCATTTTAGGATCACAAGCCATAAGGCGGGTATGCCATTGCTCAAGTTTATGCTCTTGCTCTTGCAAATAATGCCGCATACCCATAAAAAGGTTTTGCGCAAAAGGCGCCATCTGCCCTTCTTTTACACGCACATTTTGTAAGCCCAAGCTTTGCAGGCGTTCGCATAATGTTTCCAACAGAATTTGATATTTTTCTACATATCCTTTAAACGAAGTTCCCAAAACTTGCTCACAATGCGCAAGTTTTTCATGCTGCCTTTGCCAATGGCGCATGGGCGAAAGCCATTGCAAAGCTTGCTGTTGCATATGCAATTTTTGCGTATGCTGGCGCAAAATCCGCTCAAAACTTTCTTTCAAGGTTATTTCAAAACTATCAACCCTTTGCATCAATTCTTCACGCGCGGGCCATAAAATTTGCGCCGCATGGGTGGGGGTTGCGGCTCGCACATCAGCTGTCATGTCAGCTATGCTCACATCCACTTCATGCCCAATACCGGCAAGCACAGGTATGGAAGATGTAAACACAGCATGAGCTACCATTTCTTCATTAAAAGCCCATAAGTCTTCTAAAGAACCGCCACCGCGGATGAGCACAATAACGTCTGCCCAAGCCTCGCGCTCTATGCTTTGTATGGCTTTAACAATGCTAGGTGCAGCATCTTGGCCTTGCACAAGCACAGGATATACACGAACAGCGCTGCCCGTGCCGCCTTGTTCGGCTATGCGCAAAAAATCGTAGATAGCAGCGCCTGTAGGGGCTGTAACCACAGCTATTTTTTGAGGATTATAGGGCAGCGCTCTTTTACGTTCTGGGGAAAAATAACCTTGAGCGCGTAATTTTTCCTTGGTGGCCTCAAAGGCTGCGTGCAAAGCGCCAAGCCCCCCTTCTTGCATAAGCGCCACCACCAGTTGATAAGAACCGCGCGGCGCATATACCGATATATGCCCGGCACAAAGAATTTGCTGCCCATTGGTCAATTTTTGCGCCAAAGAAGGCCTTGGCCCATCTTCAAAAACTTCGCCCGTGAGCGGATCAAAATTTTCTTCTTGCTTTTGAAAATTCTTAAACCACACACAATGCAATAAAGCATCGTTATCTTTGAGCGAAAAATACACATGGCCTGAGCTTGGGCGAGAGACATTACTCACCTCGCCCTTAACCCACACAAAAGGATACTGCCCTTCAAGACTTTGCTTGACCTTGGCTGTAAGCTCTTTGACCGTGTATATAACGCTCATCTAAATTACATACCCCAATTGGCCAGCACTTGCTTTTGCCAATCTTTGAAGTTTTCTTTAAATGTTTCTAGGCTAATCTCTGTTTTTTCACCGGTTTTTCTGTCTTTAGCCTCCACTATGCCGCGGGCTAAACCCTTGCCACCAAGGCAAAGCTGCATAGGAATACCAAGCAAGTCCGCATCTTTGAATTTTACCCCGGGGCGTTCTTCTCTGTCGTCCACAAGCACTTCAAGCCCCATGCCTTCAAGTTCTGTTTGTAAAGTATCCACAGCAGCGCAAGCTTCTGCATTCTTCGTATCAAGGTGCAAAAGCAACACATCAAAGGGTGCCAAGGGCGGTGGAAAAACAATGCCGTTGCTATCGTGATTTTGCTCTATACAAGCGGCCACCACACGCGAAACCCCAATACCATAACAACCCATTATAATAAGCTGTTCTTTGCCATTGGGATCTAAATACGTAGCCTTCATGCTTTCGCTGTATTTTGTGCCAAGCTTAAACACATGCCCCACTTCAATACCGCGTGGTAATTGAATTTCACCGCCACAACGCGGGCAAGGGTCTTTTTCGGTAATGGTACGCACATCCACATAGGCGCTTATTTGACAATCTCTTTGCAAATCCACATGCTGTAAATGTGTGTCTGTTTTATTGGCGCCACAAACCCAATCAGTGCTCCCTTGCAATTCTGCATCGGCATAAATTTTAATGCTAGCGTCAAGCCCCACAGGCCCTGCATAACCCACAGTGGCTTTTGTCCAAGCTTGCACTTCTTCTGCTGTTGCCATTTCCACAAGGGTGGCGTCTAAAAAGTTCTTCACTTTTACGTCATTCACACTACGGTCACCGCGCACAAGCACAGCAACACCTTGCCCATCTACATTAAACAATATGGTCTTAATGAGTTTTGTGGGCGCTATATTCATGAGCGCGCACACTTCTTCTACCGTATGCGCCGCAGGCGTAGACACTTCTGCGTATTTTTCGCACGTATCTGTGCACATTGTTCCCGTATAATTGACAGCCGCCCTTTCCACATTGGCTGCATATTCACAAGCGGTGCATGCGGCAATGGTGTCTTCTCCCGTTTGGGCAAGCACCATAAATTCATGAGAAAAACTGCCGCCAATGGAACCTGAATCCGCTTCCACAGCTCTAAATTTTAAGGCCATGCGCGAAAAAATATCCTGATAAGCCGTGTACATTTTTTTATAACTTTCATCGGCACCGGCATCGGTGGCGTCAAAAGAAT
>CAYJGS010000004.1:24763-32055 GCA_964369505.1 uncultured Desulfovibrionaceae bacterium
ACGCGTCCTTCATAATAAATTCACGCCCGCGCAAAAGCCCAAAACGAGGACGTATTTCATCGCGGAATTTTGTTTGGATTTGATATAAATTTACAGGTAGTTGGCGATAAGAACGCACTTCGCCGCGCAGTAAATCCGTAATAACTTCTTCGTGAGTGGGCCCTATGCAATAATCACGTTCATGGCGATCTTTAAAGCGCAAAAGCTCTTTACCATACACATCCCAACGCCCTGTTTCTTGCCATAAATCTGCAGGGCAAGCCGCAGGTAAAAGAACTTCTAAGGCGCCGGCAGCATTCATGCCCTTGCGCACAATATCTGCGGCTTTATTAAGCACGCGCACCCCCAAGGGCAAATAACTATAAATACCTGAACTTACTTTACGCACCATGCCGGCACGCACTAGAAGTTGATGGCTTATAACCTCAGCATCGGCTGGGGCTTCCTTTAATGTGGGTATGTAGCTGACACTCCAACGCATATTACTTCCTTTATCAGGCTGCCCTAAAATTGCAATCTGCTTCGTCAAATTATTTTTTTATTCGTTGCATGGGCCACAAGAGCCCAATGCTTCCTCAAAAAAAATAATTTTCCTTGCATCTTACATTTTTTGAACAGCCTTTCTTAAATTATTTTTCATTACATTGAAAAGCTGTATTATAATTAGCTTTTACAATAAATCATTCACCATTACTCTCTAAAATTTTATCAAGCTCTTGCATAAAAGCCTGAAGCAAAGCCTCTTGCCCTTTTACAGAACGTATAACTTCACCCTTGGCAAAAATAATACCTTTATCACGCCCACCTGCAAGGCCAATATCGGCCTCTTTTGCTTCACCCGGTCCATTGACCACACAGCCCATAACCGCCACTTTAATGGGAGCTTTTTCATGGGCAAGGCGCTCTTCCACAGCTTTTGCCAAGGACATCAAGTCAATTTCGGTGCGCCCACAAGTGGGGCAAGAAATTATTTCTGGACCATAATGCCGTAAACCCAAAGCGCGTAAAATTTCATAGGCCACCTTGATTTCTTCCACAGGATCCGCCGTCAACGACACGCGCAAAGTATCGCCAATGCCTTCCCAAAGCAATATGCCAAGCCCCACGGCAGATTTGGCAGTGCCACGCAAAAGGCCTCCTGCCTCGGTAATGCCTATGTGCAAAGGATATGAACACCGCATTGCCAAAAGTTTATACGCGGCCACACATTCCATAACAGACGAAGATTTTAACGAAATTTTTGTGTCATAAAAGCCGCGTTTTTCTAAAAGTGCCACATGATCTAAAGCACTTTCCACCATGGCTTCGGGCGTTGGGCCGCCGTATTTTTTACGCAAATGTTTTTCTAGCGAACCGCCATTCACCCCAATACGGATTACGGCATTATGGGCTTTGGCACAATCAACCACAGCGTCTACATGTTTTGCAGTGCCTATATTGCCGGGATTTATGCGTAATCCTTGCACACCGCCTTCTAAAGCCGCTATGGCTAATGTATGGTCAAAATGAATATCGGCTATGAGCGGCACATCTACTTTTTGCCGTATTTGGGCTAAAGCCAAGGCGGCTTTAGTATCCGGCACCGCCACACGCACAATTTCACAACCAACATCAACAAGCGCTTGTATTTGCTGTAATGTTTTTTCCACATGGCGCGTATTTGTATTGGTCATACTCTGTACACGTATGGGCGCATTTCCCCCAAGGGAGAGCTGCCCCACAGATATTTGGCGCGTTTGTCTTCTTTGTATCATGTGTTCGTCCATTGGCAAAATTGCAGAAAAGGCAATATAGCGAACTTTCCCCACACTGCCAAGTTATTAAAAGGGTAAAAAAATTGTTACATATAATTTTAAGAAATTATCTAGAAAAAGAATACAGCTCTTAAGTTTTTGCTTTTTTGCACGATATATTGTACAAGTTCAAATGACTGTTAATCCATAGGGGAATATCTATGCGCATTGGCCAACTTTTTTTATTGTTTATCCTGCTTTTACAAGCACTTTTGGCTACAGGTTGTGGCCAAAACGAAAACTTGCGCCCTGAATATATAGACGCTCAAGAATTAAAACTTAAAATACGCGAATTGGCAGACCAAATGCTTGCCACACGTGACAATACGGCTCTTACCGGCCTTGTTGCCATGCCTTCGTCCTTTGTAAATTTGGACAATAAAATGCAAACAAGCCCTTTTGGCAATCTTATGGGTGAATCCCTCATTTATGAATTCAACCAGCGCGCCTTTCCCGTGCGCGAATACAGGCTCACAGGCGATATACGCATTTCGCACACCAAGAGAGGCGACTTTGCCTTATTACGCGACGGATTTGTTCCGGCTAACGAAACATGGTCTGCCATCATTGTGGGCACGTATTATCAAGATGAAGAAGCGGTCTTTGTTAACGCAAGGCTTGTGCGCGCAAGTGATGGTTTAGTTTTGCGCACAGGTCAATTGGTTCTTGCCATAACCCCTGTTATCGAACGCATGCTTGAACCCTTAGGCCCCACCGAAGAGCAAATAGAAGCCCAGCGCAGAGCCGAAGCAGAGGCCAGATGGAATGCCCAAAAACCCGGTCTTGGTTTGCCCAGTGGCACCTTGCAAATAAAGCAAGCTTCGCCTGCAACCTATTCGCCAGGCAAAAACCCAGGCCCCGGCCTTTATGGTAATTAAGTCTACTTTGAGGATACACCATGCAATACATACACAAAATAATAGCCACCAGCACTTTGATACTACTACTTTTATCAGGTACAACTCTGGGTGTTCACGCCTCTGAACGCAGAGTGCCAGTGCCCTATGAAACACAAAAACATTTTGACTTAGCCATAGAATACAAAGAAGATAGGCGCTACGAATTGGCGCGACAGCATTTTCTTTTGGCATTAGCCGCGTCTAATACTTCGGAATTACGCGATAAAATTCAAAAATACTTGGACATATTAAATCTGCAAATACGCACCTTGCGTTAACAAATAAAAAAACAATAGCTTTTAAAACTCAACACGGTTGGAATATATGCAAAAACACACTCTTTTATGCACCATATGCCTTATGCTCTTTGCCCTTGCAAACCAAGGTTGCGCAAGCATTACCCCCTTGGGCACAGAATATGCCCCCAAAGCAGCCTATGCCATGGCTGAACAAATGGACGCACAAATTTTAGTGCGCGGCAATGCCGCACAATTGCCCAAAAGAGAGTATGAAAAAAAACTCACCACCCACCAAGACCAAGTGAATGATAGCGAATTGCTTGCCATGCGCCAAAGGGAATTGCGCCAAAGCATCACCATCATGACTACTATACCAGTTAATGTGAATAACCTTAAAGTTTCTTGCCCCTTGGCCAGACAAATGACTGAAGAAATAAGCACTATACTTGTGAGTGCCGGTTATAGAGTTCAAGAAATCCGCAAAGGCAAAGAAATCCTTTTCCAAGAACAACAAGGCGAAATGTTGCTTACTCGCGATACCGGTCAATTAGCCAAGCGCCATGTAAGCAGTGTGGCCGTACTCACAGGAACATACGTTATCACCCCAGAGCAAGTACGCTTTAGCATGCGCCTTTTGCACACCCCAAGCAATGAAGTGCTGGCCATGGCTTCTGCCACGGTGCCCATTACCCCCGATGTGCGTCCTTTATTAGAAGAAAATTCTGTGCCCACAAAAATAACCCCTTCTGTAAACACGCGCTTGCGTTAAGCTGGGGAAAAAAATACTGCCCCATTGGCTGTGATGCAGAGTTTCCAACCTCCAGCTTTACGCGCAAGACACTCATATCATTAGTTGGCGGATAAAATCGCAGTGCTTTATTTCAATTAACTTGTAAACCATGACCTTGTATTATTCGCATATTTAACAAGTGCCAACATAACAGGAACTTCCACAAGAACTCCCACAATAGTTGCCAAGGCCACAGGGCTTGCCGCTCCAAAAAGAGCTATGGCCACAGCCACAGACAGTTCAAAAAAGTTTGAGGCACCGATCATGCCGGCAGGGGCGGCAATGGCATGGGGCAATTTTAAATACTTGCTGGCACCATAAGCCACAAAAAATATGAATACAGTTTGGATGATAAGCGGAATGGCTATAAGCACAATATGCAAAGGATTTTCTATAATCACACTACCTTGGAAAGAAAAAATCAATACAAGAGTGAGCAAAAGTCCCACTATGGTGCTGTTACCAAACTTAGGGATAAAACTTTTTTCATAATATTCAAGCCCTTTGTTTTTTACAATCACATATCTTGTGAGCATGCCACCAAACAAAGGAATAACCACAAAAAGCACCACAGATAAAATCAAGGTATCATAGGGCACTGCCACCCCACTCACACCAAGTAAAAAAGCCACAATGGGCGCAAAAGCCACCAGAATTATAAGGTCATTGGTAGCAACCTGCACAACGGTATAAGCAGGATTGCCCTTGGTTAAATGACTCCATACAAAAACCATGGCAGTACAAGGGGCAGCCCCCAAAAGCACAGCGCCTGCCAAATAATCTTTGGCAAGTTCCGGCGAAATAAAATTGCTAAACAACACTTCAAAGAAAAACCACGCAATGCCAAACATGGTAAAAGGCTTAATGAGCCAGTTAGTTACCCACGTAACGAATAAGCCCTTGGGTTCTTTTCCCACATTTCTAATACTTTGAAAATCTACTTTCAGCATCATGGGGTAAATCATCACCCAAATAAGCACAGCAATGGGTATGGAAATTTTGGCATATTCCCATTGACTTAATAAATCTGGAATACTAGGGGCATATTCACTAATAATTATACCCACCACCATACAAAGAGCCACCCACACGGTAAGGTAGCGTTCAAAAAAACTCATGCCGGCTTGTTGTTCCTTTTGCACAATAATCTCCTAAAAACATTTTTATACATTTAAATATGTCGATATTTAAGACACAAAAAAAACCCTATTTCACATAAGCAGAAAGAATCTGCCCCTTCACTTGTGTATATTCATGCAATAAATGTTTCGCACGCTCTATACCATCACCACAAAGCATATAAAAAGTCATCTTGCCCACTTTTCTGCTTTGTACAACGTTTGCATCGCATAAAATGCGCATATGATGGGATAATGTTGGTTGCCCTATGGACATTTGCTCAAGCAATTCACACCCACACCTTTCGCCATATTGCAAAAGCTGCAAAATAGCTAAACGGTTGGGATCACAAAAAGCTTTAAAAATTTGAGCAACCTTTTCTTCGTTCATATGCTCTCCTTCTACAAGAAAAGAGATAGCCCTCACATCTACATTTGTCAATATGTAAAGGCGTAATTTTTTTTAAACATATTTGTCATTATAAAGTTCTTGATTTACTCATAAATAGCACATATGATACATACAGTTTGAAATTACAACTTATATTTTTATAGTTTTTTGGAGTTTATTTTTTATGTTTGGTATTACAGATTTTTCTTTTGATGCACATAACTTACCTACACATTTATTAGATACGATGCCTGTGGCCTTTAGCTATTGGGACAGCTCGCACACATGCCTTTTTTGCAATAAAGCTTGTATAGCTCTTTTTAAAGCACAAAGCATGAAGGATTATCAAGAAAGACACCGCGAAACCAACCCCAAATACCAACCCAACAGGCAACTTTCTTCAGAACTAGGCGAAATATATCTACAACAAGCCGTTAACAACGGTCATGTGTCATTCCATTGGTATCACCAAGATTTTGCAGGAAAAAACATTTATTGCGAAATTTCTTTATATAAAATCACGCAAAATAATTCTACATACTTTGCATGTTATATCATTGACTTACGAAGCATTGCCGCCTCACAGGCAGAAACACGCTCTGCCAATGAGCGCACCTTGGCTATTTTAAATGCAGCGCCCTTTGCCATCAATATTTGGAATGAAAATTATGAGCTTGTGGATTGCAATCGCATGACTTACGAGCTTTTGGGTTTTGAATCCAAGCAAGAATATTTTGCCAAACGCCTCAGCACTTTTCCTGCAACACAACCTGACGGCACCAACTCTTTTTTACTTGCCAAACAATCTATTCAGCAAGCTTTTGATACTGGCTATTGCTGCAAAGAAGTGATGATGCAAAGCACAGATGGTAAAGAAATTCCTGTGGAAGTGACTTTGGTGCGTGTACGCCCGGGTGATGAAAATTTGGTGGTAAGCTATACAAGAGATTTGCGCGAACTAAAAAGCATGCTCAACGAAGTAGAAAATGCCAAAAACCTTGCGGAAAGAAGCGCTCAAGCCAAAAGCGATTTTTTGGCAAACATGAGCCATGAAATACGCACACCCATGAACGGTATTTTAGGCTTGGTGCATTTGCTAAACAATACAGAACTTGCTCCTACCCAAGACAATTATGTCCAAAAAATTCTGCTATCTGCCAATAATTTACTGCGTATTATTAATGATATATTAGATTTTTCTAAAATTGAAGCCGGTAAATTGGAAATGGAAGCTATACCCTTTACTTTGCACGAAATACTTGATGAACTACAAGGACTTTTTGAAGCAAAATTGCAAGAAAAAAACCTTGAATATCATGTAATTGAAGATGAACTTACATCTATTTCGCTTGTGGGAGATCCTTTGCGCTTAAAGCAAGTATTATTCAACCTTATGAATAATGCCATCAAATTCACTGATCAAGGCTCTATTACAGTAAAAATCGAGTGTAATCATCATGATACAAAGCATATGCACTGCCTCGTTTCTGTTATAGATACAGGCATAGGACTTAGTAAAGAACAAATAAACCGCCTTTTTTCTGCATTTACCCAAGCAGATACCTCTGTAACACGCAAATACGGCGGCACAGGCCTTGGCCTTGCCATTTCTAAGCATATTGTACAAATGATGCATGGCAATATTTGGGTAGAAAGCGAAGAAGGTAAAGGTTCTTCCTTCAAATTTACCCTAACCCTCCCCGTGGCTACAAAAAGTACCTTACAACAACATCAAGAAGATGTTGAACTGGCAGGAGATGTAGCAACAACACGCAGCGGCCATATTTTACTTGTGGAAGACAACCAAATAAACCAACTCATAGCCGAAGAATTGCTCAAAAGTGTTGGTTTTACCGTAGACATAGCAAACAATGGTCAAGAAGCTCTTGATATGTTAAATAAAATCAACTATAATCTTGTGCTTATGGATATACAAATGCCGGTTATGGATGGATTAAGCACCGCCAGAGCCATTCGCAAAAATCCACGTTTTGCAAACCTGCCCATCATTGCCATGTCTGCCCACGCTTTAACCGGTGATAAAGAAATCAGCTTAAGCCAT
>CAYJGS010000004.1:32065-32685 GCA_964369505.1 uncultured Desulfovibrionaceae bacterium
CTCCGTCTGTGCTTTTTGGCACTATGGATTATTGGTTAAATAATTCTGAACATACAGAATAAATTGATTTATTCTCAGAAAAAACAAGCCTTTCTAACAAGGCAAGTTTCACTTGACGCCCCAAAGATTTCCTAGTAGTTTGGTAGAAGTTACATTCAGTAGAACATTTAAATTATCGGAGGATTTATTATGAAAAAGTCTTACGGTTTAGCTCTTTTTGTTTTGCTCTCAGCTTCTTTTTTTATGATTTCTCAAAACGTAGCCATTGCTGATGGACATGGCCAAGGGCAAGTAATTTATACTAAATCGTGTATGTCCTGTCATAAAAGCAAGCTTGCCGGTAAGGCAGAAAATTATTTGCTCGAAAAATTTGCCCATTACCAAAACGGTAACTTCACATCTGGGGCAGCCAAAAAGATGAAAGACCTTTTTGCAAAGATGAATGATGCCGAAAAAGCAAGCCTTGCAAAGTATATCAATACAATGCAATAATACACTACATTTTTTTCACTCTGAGGAGACCGTGCAAAATACACAGTCTCCTCAGAGTGCTGACTTTCGTCAGCACGATCGATAAATCAGGAATAGGGCAAGCTTTGCTTGCCCGTTAAGTGACTGAT
>CAYJGS010000005.1:0-1475 GCA_964369505.1 uncultured Desulfovibrionaceae bacterium
GATTGCTTTTTTTGAGGAAGCATTGGGCTCTTATGGCCCATGCAACGAACAAAAAGTAATCTGCCGACGCAGATTGCACTTTTTCAACAACCTGCTATACCCAGCGTGTGCATTGGGGCACATCCTGCTTCTCCACAGCTTGCAAAAGTTCGTCGGGTTTCACACAAGCAACACCCACATGCTCAAGCACCAAGCTTGCGGCATAATTTGCTAAAAGGCAGGCTTCCATGCTTGCAAGCCCAGCAGCCTTGGCAAGGGCAATGGTGGCAATAACGGTGTCGCCTGCACCTGTCACATCAAATACTGCCTTGGTATTGCTGGCAATATTCCACACGGTTCCATCTTGAGCAAATAGAGCCATGCCTTCGCCCCCAAGGGTGATAAGCAATTCTTTGCAAGCGCATTTTTCCATAATGCGCCTACCGGCTTCTATAACATCTTCGCGATTTTCTATGTCCATACCGGCCAAAGCGGCGGCTTCTTTTTTGTTGGGTGTCATAAAGCTTGTGCCCACATACGATGCGGCATTGCGTGGCTTAGGATCCACCAAAATTTGTGGGGGGGTAGGCATATCTTTTATTATTGTATGCATATGCGCTGCAAGTTCAGGGGTGAGTAAACCCTTGGCATAATCAGAAAGCACAAGAACGTCATGCATGGGCAAAAGCGCTTCTAAGGCATGGCAAAGTTGCTCTTGCTCTTCAGGCAAAGGAATGGCTCCGTCTTCACGGTCAACACGCAGCATTTGTTGACCTTGCGCCATAATACGAGTTTTGGTGATGGTGCGCCTGTGCGGCGTTTGGAATACGTGGGCTGCAATATAGGCTTCTTGCAAAAGTTGTATGAGTTTTTGCCCATCATGCCCACTGCCACAAAGCCCCACAAGGGTTGGCAGGCCACCAAGGGCACGAATATTACGCGCCACGTTACCGGCACCGCCAAGCATATATTTTTGCGCTTTTACTCGCACCACAGGAACAGGGGCTTCGGGAGAAATTCTTTCGGCTTCGCCTTGCAAATACACATCAAGCATCACATCGCCAAGAATAAGAACTTTTTTGCCCTTAAGCTTGGCAACAGCTTCTAACAAATTTTGCGTATGGCAAGTGTAGCTTTCTTCTTGCATATGCCCCCCTATCAGGTCGTTGAAAAAGAACTGTATCCATCCGCCGCCGCGAACACCTTAACCCGCCCTTCGAATAAGGAAGCTCGAGCAGCAAGCGAGTTATCGAGAGAGCAAGGCGCGTAAGTGGAACTTGTTTCCAGCGCCGCCGTCGCTTGCGATAGCTTGTGTGCTACAGGAAGTAGCAGAAGCCGCGCAGCGGAGCAAGCTAAAGGCAAGCTGGAACTTGTTTCCAGCGCCGCCGTCGCTTGCGATAGCTTGTGTGCTACAGGACGTAGCACCAAGCGTTATGCTCGCTGCTACAGGAAGTAGCAGAAGCCGCGCAGCGGAGCAAGCTAAAGGCAAGCTGGAA
>CAYJGS010000005.1:1575-30234 GCA_964369505.1 uncultured Desulfovibrionaceae bacterium
TGCTACAGGAAGTAGCAGAAGCCGCGCAGCGGAGCAAGCTAAAGGCAAGCTGGAACTTGTTTCCAGCGCCGCCGTCGCTTGCGATAGCTTGTGTGCTACAGGACGTAGCACCAAGCGTTATACTATCGATTCGTCACAGCGGCAGTAAGTATGGCCTGAGCCGCAAGCTTGCCATCTACATAAGCACGCGCTTCCATTTTGCACAAATTCATTTTCCACTTGGGATTTGCGCATTCAAGATCTAAGCGATCACCGGGAACAACTTGCTTACGAAACTTCACATTATCAAGACCTGTAAACAAAAAAAGCTTATTATCTTTATCTTCATGTTCTGAAACACCTAAAAGACTGGCCGCTTGGGCAAGGGCTTCTAATATCAAAACACCCGGCATAATAGGAAGACCGGGGAAATGCCCTTGAAAAAAGGGCTCGTTGAAGGTCACATTTTTATAGGCCTTGATGTGCGAACCGGGTATCAATTCCACCACTCTATCTAAAAGCATAAAGGGATAACGATGCGGTAAAATTGAAAGAACCTTTTGCAAGTCCATGTCTTTAGCTATATCCATAAACTTCCTCTCCTAAAAGAAACAGAAAAAACCCCAATCCCCTTTGGGGGGATCGGGGAGTATATTATTTTTAGTATAGATTCAAAATATATTATGCTATATCACCGTAAACATTACGTTGATAAAACATTAATTATTTTTTCTTCCACAATTTATTTACTTCAGCAACGATATCTTGAGTCAAATCCATGTTCTTTTCGGCATACAAAACACCGCCGGCTGTCACGTCTACCACAAAGTCAAAGCCTTTGCGGCGCGCTACTTCATAAGCAGCCTTAAACACAAGAGTTACCATATCTTGGCGAATTTTTACTTCGTCTTTTTCCACTTTCATGGTGAAAGCGCGTGATTTTTCGTCAAATTCACGTCTTAAACGGATAAACTCCACTTGTTTTTCTTCGGTGGGATTGTTTTTTAAGGCTTCAGCCTTTTTTTGTAAATTTTTTGCTTGAGCTTCAATTTGCTTTTTTTCGGCGCCAAATTTTGTTTCCATTTTCTTTTTGGCATCCTTAGCGGGCTCACTTTGAGTGGCCACAACCTGCATATCCACAACGCCGATTTTTGTTTCGGCGGCCAAAGCTACGCTGCCCATCATCAAGCAAGCCATAACAGTCATCAAGAGCACTTTACGCATGAGAAATCTCCCCAAAATCTAAATATTAAAAAAACAACCTACCTTCCGCATAACACATTTATGCAGAAACGAACACTATTAATCCATGTTTTGCTCTTGAATATTTGCCCCAAAAGCAGAGGAAGTTCGCTAAACCCTTACCCCTAAAAAACATAGTTCATATACAAACTTGAATTACATAGCACGTTCGCCCTTTTTCGTCAAGGCAAAGAGTTCAGCCGCACCTTGTTGCAAGTGTTTTTTATAGGCAAGTATACCATTGGCTATACCAAGCGCCAAGGCTTGACGATAATCATCTCTTTGTAAAAGGCCTGCTTCTTTTTTGTGTGTGCAATACCCCACCTCCACAAGCACAGCCGGCATATGTGCGCCTATGAGCACATGGAACGGTGCGGCACGCGTGCCGCCATTTTTTACGCTAAAGCCCTGTTGCTTCATGCTTTGTAAGGCAGTTTGTTGTAATTGCGTCGCTAAGGCACTAGATTCTTTGGTGCGCACATTTTCCACAACCTTGGTGAGCAAAGATTGTATTTCCCCAAGGCTACGGTCGCTGGTGGCGTTTTCTTGCACAGCCACCTGCACGGCATGCTTTGTTTTTGCAAAGTCCAAATAGTATGTTTCAAAGCCGTGCACAGACGTATCGGCATTGGCATTCACGTGTAGCGAAACAAATATATCCGAAGAGCTGGCATTAGCCTTGGCTGAACGCGCGCTTAAAGGCACGGCTATATCTTTTGTGCGACTATACACCACTTTTAAGCCCTGCTTTTCAAGCATTTTTCCAACACGCTTGCCAATATCCAGCACAACTTCACGCTCCACCACACCATTGCCTACAGCACCGGGGTCGCGCCCGCCGTGCCCCACATCAAGGTATACAGTTTGGAGCTCAAGACCCAATTGCAATGCCATATCAGTAAATTGTGCACCTTCTACCCTAGCTTTAACCGCAGCTTTGGAGGGTATGGCCTGAACTTTATTTGGCGTAGGTTTTTTTGCAGGTTTGTTTTTTACAGCGGCGGCCACTGGCTTAGTTTTTGTTTTATTTTGCGCTGTAACCTTGGCTTGTGCAGGTTGTGGTGGCTTATTTTTCTGCATAGACACAGTATTTTTTACCGTAGCAACAGAGTTTGCTTCTTGCTTTGCGGCCACAGTCACAATAATGCGGAAAGGATTTTTGGCAACTTTGGCGCTTATGGTGGTGGGCTTAGAAAAATCTAAATACAGCGCAGTAGAATCCTTAGCATACGGTGCTAAACTCACTTCTGTAAGCATGCTATTTTGCACCCTAGAGCCTTTTTTCACGCCAGTATGCACTTTTGTTTTATCCATAACAACCACAAAGCGCTTATCTTTTTCTTCGACAACTTTCCAAGGAACATACTTATCAAGGCCAATGGTAATTTGCACATGTTGCGCATCCAAAGTGGCCCAAGAAACTTGTGTTAAAGAAGCTTCGCTTGTAGAAGCTGTGTTTTTTAATACAGCAGGACTGTACTGCCTATTTTTTGACGCAGTGTGGTGCGGCGCCAAAGGTTGGTCTTTACCGCGTAATTTAATGCCCAATTCTGTGGCCTTGGGGCGCATATCACCCTTGGGATATTTTTTATGCAATGCGGTTAAGATACGCAATGCTTCTGGTCGATTATCCAAATACACGCCTTGAATATAAGCCATACGTAAAAGAGCATCGTCTGCCAAACGCGAAGAAGAAAACTCTTGCACCATCTTGGCATAACGCTCCAAAGCGTGCATATAACCTTTCATATCTTTATGCCTTTCGCCAAGACCTTCCAGCACCAATGCACTGCGAAATAATGCTGCTGGCCTATTGGGCCAATCGGTTGCACCAGCGTAAATGGCATAAAATTCATGAGAAAGATTTGCCCACTGAGATTTTTCTGTTTCTTTGGCAGATTTTAAACGAGCAAAAACTTCCTTGGCCGCCGCATAGCGAGCTTCTGTATCAAGCTGCACTGGTGTCGCATCTTGACCATAGGAAAAAGCAAGCAATACAAAAAGAGCTCCGCTAAAAATAAGAGCCGGCAAAAGCCTACGCCATACGGGCACAGCCGCATTACCCTTTGAACTTGTGGGAGCATTTTCGGCATTGTCTTGTTGCTTATGTGTTGATTCACTCATAACCACCTCTGAAAACTATAATTATTTAATGCATTTCACAGATTTATTCTGTGTAACATGAAAATATACATACAATCTACATGACTTTGTATAGTACAATACGGTACAACACGGTATAACATGCATGTTACGTGCCAATTTTTTTTGACACTGCTCCGCAAAAATAAGTCTGTAAAAAACCTTGCCAGTGAGCACAACCTGACTTATTATAAAACTTCTGCACTATTGTGCTTGTTTGAAGACAATGTCCTTATTAGGTGTTTTTGTGAACACCTCTTATAAGGAAAAACGTTAGAATTAAATCACTGTAGATGATTATTTTTTTGGAGGATTTCATGCAAAACACTCGTTCTGTTGCACAACAAGAAGTCAGTGTTGCTTCTATTTTCTTGCGCCAAGTCTATCAATGGATGACTGTTGGCCTATTATTAACCGCCGTTACCGCTTGGATGGTGGCAGGTTCTGCCCAAGCTCAAGCCTTGATTTTTGGCAATAGTTTTGTGCTCATTGCACTTGTTATCGCACAATTTGGCTTAGTTATTGGCCTTTCCGCCGCAGTACAGCGCATGTCTGCCGGCATGGCCAGCGGCCTTTTTTTGCTATATTCTGCCCTTACCGGCTTAACACTTTCTAGCATTTTTATTGTATATCCTATGGGTTCCATTGTGAATGCTTTTATAACCACTGCAGGAACCTTCTTTGCCATGAGTGTGTACGGCCTTGTGACCAAGCGTGACTTAACAGCCATGGGCAGTTTTTTGATGATGGGACTTTTTGGACTTATCATTGCCATGCTTGTTAATATTTTCTTACAAAGTCCTGTGATGGATTTTGTTATCAGCGCCGTTGGCGTGCTTATCTTCACGGGCTTAACAGCTTATGATACACAAAAAATTAAAGAATTTGGTGCCAATGCCCCATTAGAAGACGGTACGGCAGTTCGCCGCGGCGTTATTCTTGGCGCATTGACATTATACCTTGATTTTATCAATCTTTTCCTTATGATGCTCCGTCTTTTTGGCGGCAACAGAGATTAGCATTTTTACTATGCTTTAGTATTTGGGCTGTTCAAATGGCGCATGCGCCCTTTGGGCAGCCCTGCTTTTTTAAATGATTTTTTTGAGAAAATTTTATGGTTAAAACCTCTTCAAACATTGGTATACGCGGCTCTAAAAAACCTTCTAAGGCAAAAAAATATTTTGCCGCTGCTGACCCTGCTTTTAAAGAAGATCTTCCCCAAAAAAAGCGCAAGAAAAAATCTTCGCAAGAATCAAGTCAAACCTTACATACCGATGCCATACTACACTTATTACAAGAAGGGCAAAAACCCTTACGTCTTGACCAGATTTTGCGTTATATGCACCTTGAACGTGGGCAAAAAAAACATGTGGAAGCAATCTTAAACACTCTGGCCAAAGAAGGCCGCATTATGCGCATGCACGGCGGTCAATGGGTAGCTCAGGCGCAAATAAAAACTTTTGTGGGGGTTTACAGCGTCACGCGCTCGGGTGCTGGCTTTGTGGACTTGCCTACAGACCCCGCGCACAAAAGCAAAAAAAGTCCCGCATCTATTTTTGTGCATCCAAGTCAAGCTGCAGAAGCTTGGCACGGCGATACGGTGCGTGTGGCGCTTTTACCAGGTCGCACAAGTGGTCGAAGTGGAAGTGCAAAGCCCGAAGGCCGCATACTAGAAATTGTAGAGCGCCCCACCAAGGAGCTTATGGCGCGAGTTATACGCCAAGAAAGGCTGTCTAAGGCGCATGAAAAAAACTTGCATTTTACCGACAATTCAAAAGAACCTTTATTTTTTCACTGTGTTCCCGCAGATATTCGCTATGCTTTTTCTTTATACGTAGACATAAGCACCTTGCCGAACAAGCCCGAAAGAAATGAGCTCATATCTGTGCGCCCCGTGCACGCTTTGGCGCATAACCTTTGGCAAGCAGAAGCCATAGCCGCCTTTGGCCGCGAAGATCATGTGCATGTGCAAGAGCAATTGGTTAAGCTTAACCATGCAGCACCCAATGATTTTCCAAAAGCTGCCCTTGTGGAAGCAGAAAATATGCCCACAACTCCTAATGCAGAAGATATTCAAGGGCGAAAAGATGTGCGCCATCTGCCTTTTGTGACCATTGACGGCAGCACAGCCAGAGATTTTGACGACGCCATCTATGTGCGCAGACTCGCCCCCAAAGGTAAGCAATCGCAGGGGGATTTTTGCTTAAGCGTAGGTATTGCCGACGTAACCCACTATGTACACCCCAAATCCGCCCTTGACCAAGAAGCCCGCTTGCGCGGCAATTCTTGGTATTTTCCTTGTTCTGTGGAACCCATGCTGCCCAAAAAACTTTCCAATGGTTTGTGCAGTTTAAACCCGCACGAAGACAAGCTCATCATGCTGGCAGAAATATTTTTCACCCCAGAAGGCATACCCTATCAAGCAGAGTTTTATCCCGCCATAATGCGCTCTGCCGCAAGGCTTACCTATGAAGAAGTGCAAGATATATACGATGTGCCACACGGAGCGCGCGAAAACCTTTTGCAACAAAAGCATGGCTCCGTCATACTGGAAATGCTATTGGAAGCCAAAAATCTTGCAGAGCTTTTGTGCCATATACGCAAAGAACGTGGTTCTTTAGACTTTCATATTCCTGAGCCAGAATATATTTTTGACTCAAATAATTTTTTAATTAACATTACAAAAAAACAACAGCTCTTTTCGCACCAGCTCATAGAAGAGTGCATGATCGCTGCCAACGAAGCTGTGGCACGCTATTTAGAAAAACGCGGTCTACCCTTTCTTTTTCGCGTGCACCCGGAACCAGAAGAATCTCGTTTGCACGGGCTTTTCCGCACACTTTTAAGCACCGACCTTGCCGAAAACATGCCCCATACCATGACCAAAAGCCCTCATGCTAAAGATTTGCAGCATGTTTTGCGCCTTGCCAAAGGTACTGAGCAAGAATATGTGGTGGGCAGGCTTGCTCTGCGCACCATGCCCCAAGCACGTTATCAACCGGAAAACGAAGAACATTTTGGCCTTGCCTCCACATCGTATTGCCACTTCACCTCACCCATCAGGCGCTATGCCGATATGGTGGTGCACCGCGCTTTAAAATATGCCTTGGGTTTTGATCAAGTGCCCATTCCCACCGAACATAAATTGCTCATGCTTGGGGATCAACTCAACCGCGCCGAACGCACCGCCATGGAAGCTGAACGTGAAATGGCCAGAAGGCTTGCCACTCTACTCTTACAAGGGCGAGAAGGCGAAATTTTTGACGGCCACATCTGCGGCGTTTCAGACTTTGGTATATTTGTAGAATTTAATACCATGCCGGTGGAAGGCATGATACCCATACGCGACCTTGGCGATGATTATTTTGAGTATGATCCAGAACGGCAAGAACTCATAGGTATCAGAAGCGGTATGCGCTATAGTATAGGGCAACCTGTGCGCACTAAACTTATAGAGGCTGACATGGGGCGCTTGGAAATTACTCTTGGCCTTTTAGAAAAAAACAAAAACCGCCATGGCCCAAAAAGCAAAAGACCCATGAGAAGAAGATAGCTTTTTATACATAAATTTGTTACGTGCTTACCACGTGTTATAACAGTTAAAAATACCTATTTAAAAAGGAAATATTATGCGCAGTAAAAAAATGACCGCCGGACTTGAAAAGGCTCCCCACCGTTCTTTATTGTATGCCCTTGGCCTTACCCGCGACGAAATTAAGCGCCCCCTCATCGGCATAGTAAACAGTGCCAACGAAATTGTGCCGGGGCACATTCACCTGCACCGCGTGGCCGAAGCCGTTAAAGCCGGTGTGCGCCTTGGCGGCGGTGTGCCTTTGGAATTTCCGGCCATAGCTGTTTGCGATGGCTTGGCCATGAACCACGAAGGCATGCACTACTCTTTGCCATCCCGTGAAATCATTGCCGATTCCATAGAAATTGTGGCCTCTGCGCATCCTTTTGACGCGCTAGTTTTCATACCCAATTGCGATAAAAATGTGCCCGGCATGCTCATGGCCATGATGCGCTTGAACATCCCTTCTATTTTAGTGAGTGGTGGCCCCATGATGGCTGGAATTATGTCGGCTGGGACTATGTCGGCAGGCCGCAAAAAATCAGACCTCATTTCCGTATTTGAAGCCGTGGGCAAGGTCAAAAGCGGCCTCATGACCGAAGAAGAATTGGAAGACTTAACCGAAGGTGCTTGCCCGGGTTGCGGTTCGTGTGCCGGCATGTTCACAGCCAATTCCATGAACTGTCTTTCCGAAACCATAGGTGTGGCCCTGCCTGGCAATGGCACCACCTTGGCCGTTTCTGCGGCACGCATTCGCCTAGCCAAAGAATCCGGTATGAAAGTTATGGAATTATTAGAAAAAAACATTCGCCCCTTGGATATTGTTACCCAAAAATCCATCGCCAATGCCGTAGCTGTGGACATGGCCCTTGGCTGTTCTACCAATACTGTATTGCACTTGCCAGCCATCTTTGGTGAAGCCGGCCTTGAGCTTTCCTTAGAAATTTTTGATGCCATCAGCCGCAAAACCCCCAACCTCTGTAAGCTTTCCCCTGCCGGAAAACACCACATTGAAGAATTGCACTTAGCAGGCGGCATACCTGCCGTTATGCAAGAGCTCAATAAAATTGGGCTTATCAATACAGATGTGCTCACTGTTACCGGTCAAACCGTGGCCGAAAATCTGGCAAATCTAAGAACTAATACTGTTGATGGCGAAGTTATCCGCCCTGTGGAAAATGCCTATTCCAAAGAAGGCGGCATTGCCATTTTAAAGGGCTCTCTTGCCCCGGAAGGTGCAGTGGTTAAGCAGTCAGCCGTGGCAGCGGAAATGCTTTGCCGCGAAGTGCGCGCTCGCGTTTTCACCTCTGAAGAAGACGCCATGCAAGCCATTTTAGACGGAAAAATTGTTAAAGGCGACGCTGTGGTCATTACCTATGAAGGCCCGCGCGGCGGCCCCGGCATGCGCGAAATGCTCTCACCCACCGCTGCCATCACCGGCATGGGACTTGGCAAAGACGTAGCTCTTTTGACCGACGGACGTTTTTCCGGAGGCACCAATGGCGCAGCCATCGGGCATATTTCACCCGAAGCTGCCGACGGCGGCCCCATTGGTCTTGTACGCGAAGGGGATATGATACGTATTGATATACCAAACCGCGTGTTGGATCTTGTGGTCAGCGAAGAAGAATTGCAAAAAAGACGTGAAAATCATGTGATTTTGCAAAAAGAAATCACTTCACCCATTTTACGCCGTTATGCAAAGCTTGTGAGCTCTGCTTCCACAGGTGCAGTGTATAAAAAGTAAATGATTAAAATACCCCACAAAGCAAGAGCATTTTTTGTGGGGTATTTTGCTTCCTAGTACATAACTTGACAAAAGTGTTTTTTTTTGCCAAGTTGCACGGGCTGTACAACCAAAGATTCAAAAAAATTATAAAGGTTTCATACCTAAGGAGGCCATATGGCAAAAGAAGGCGCCATTGAAGTAGACGGCGTAGTGCAAGAAGCACTACCAAACGCCATGTTTCGTGTAGAACTTGAAAACGGACACGAAGTATTAGCGCACATTTCCGGCAAAATGCGCAAATTTTATATTAGAATTCTTCCAGGAGATAAAGTCAGGGTTGAACTTTCGCCCTATGATTTAACCCGTGGGCGTATTACCTATCGTATGAAATAGTCCATAAAATACAATTTTTACTTGTATTTCAATAGCTTTAACTTTCTTATGGCTTCAATTTTATGGGCACAAATTATGTCAGGACACAGCACAGAATTTCTGCTACCTGTGTTGCTGGCGTAGGTTGTGCTTTCTCTGCCACATGGCGTACACTTTGCGCCGTATCGTGTAAAATTTTAGGAATATCCAAATATTCATGTTTCTTGGCAATGGCCTGATCAGCCATTTGCGTCATAATGCCCGCAGTCACAAAACCGGTCACAAGGTCTCCTGTGCCGCCAATGGCTTCCATGCTGGCTATACTTGGCGCATCCACTTTTGAAACTATGTGCCCATCTTGCACAATATAGTCGCATTCGCCCTTAATAATAAGATTTTTTGCTATATTATTGTGCTCTTTCGCTCGCTGCACCAAAGAAGGAATATTGCCTTCTTCCGCCAATAAAAAGCCGCGCGTATAAAATGGATGCGGCGCATGCTCATCGGCTAAAAAAGCCATTTCGCCCACATCTGGCGTAAACACGTCATAAAAATCCGCATAGCCGCTCATTTTGGCCACATACATAAAACCAGCATCGGCTATCAAAAAAGGCTTATGCTCCAAGGCTTCACAAGCCATGAGCACGCGATTATGCCCGTCTACATCGGGGAAAAGATAATGGAATGTCACCCCATCCCATTTTTGTTCTTGCAGTACTTTTGTAGCCAAGGCCTCATACAAAGCGCGGCTTCCCACACCATCTCCCGTATCGCCCACCAAAAGGCAAGATATATTTTTTTGCTCTTGCCCCATAGCCTGCAAAGCTGTAAGGGCACTTGCCATAAGAGAAGTGGTGCCGCGCTGTACGCTTAAAATGCGCCCTTTCTTACTTACCAAAGCAAGCTCTTGCCCTTGTTTTGTGGGGCTTGGCTGACACGATAAATGCCATGTATCAAAATCCAAGGGGAAATTTTCTTCGGGAATAATACCACATATGAGCCATTGCATCATTGTTCCCCATTTGTTTTTTGTGCGACAAAAAGTCTTTTTGCCTCTGCAAAAGCCTTTTGCAAAGCATAAGAACACAGTGTTTTACCTTGCAAGCTTGGCTCTTCTGCTTCTAAAATATGCTTATGCATAAGGCGTGCGGCAAGATACGGTACGTCGGGGCAACCGCCACCAGAAATATTCACTATAATGCCGCTTTGTTTTTCAAGGGTTATTTTCATATTGGCCGCACGCACCATAAACCATGCACCATAATCTTTTATATGAAAAAGTGACACAGGCTCAAGCACAGTACCCTTATCTTGTAAGGGTACAATTTGTAGGGGAGTGATGCTCTTTTCTTCTAAAACCTTTATTATGCCAAGCTCCAAAATCAGGTCAAAGGTAATGATCATATCACAACCGGTGCGCAATTCAGGCGGGGGGCCTTTGATTTCTACCATAAAGCCCGCACTTTTAAGCACACGTTCAGCTTGTATTACCTCTGATGTGTGCGAAAAGACGAGCATGCCCTGCGCATGCGCAGACAGGGCATTGCTCGTTGTTTTTTTAAAGGGTGAAAAAAGTTTTTGTAATTTGCTAAACATATTTTTTTATTGCTTAACGCGTAAGCTCTAAGTTGTGCTCGCCATTTCCTGTATCTATAATTTGTACATGCCAGCCATTATTTTTGGCAGCACGGCTCACATTTTCTTTGCTTGCTTCATTGTCTACAAGTACAGAAAGAGGGGCATTTCCTTTTAAGTGAGCATGCACCATAAGCACAGGCTCTGGGCAAGAAAGTCCTCGTGTATCAATGGTAATACTATTTTCTGCAGACATTTCCTATGCTCCTTTTTTACTATGGGTAAAAGCGATAACAAAACACACCACAAGGCCTATGATGGTAGCATGGGCACCATAGGTGCCAATGCCTGCGCCACTGCTGGCCGTTAAGAAATTATGCGCAACAGCCGCTCCCACAAGAAGACCCAAGGCAAATATGCCGGCATCACTATCACCTTCGCCGCTTAAAAATAATTGCCGCCCGGGGCAAGCCCCTGCCAAGGCAAAAGCAAAGCCCGCCGTGAGCATGCCCACAAAGTTCCACACACCGTCAGTATGGGCAATGGGTTGATTTTCAAAACCCATATGCACATTTCCTAAAATTATATTACCCACAAGCACGGTTACAAACATGCCCGCTAAACCCAAGAAAAGATGCGTATAACGGAAAAGAAATATATCGCGAAAAGCGCCCATGGTACAAAAACGGCTGCGCTGTGCTAAAAAACCTACCAAAAGGGCACAAAACAAAGAAAGCAAAAAGGGCGCATGCTGTGAACCGGGGCCAGAAACAGAATAGAACAAAATACTGTTTTTAGGTTCGCCGCTGATCTGCGGAAAGAATATATGCAAAACCAAAAAACCAAGAGCCAACAGAGGAAGAATATAACCGGCTATGGCACTTTGGCGCTCTGCTCTGCCAAGGGTATACCCTCTTTTGAAAAATTGCACCCCTATAAAAATACCCACAGCAAGACCCACTATCCCCACAAGAGCATTTAGGTCACCACCGGCAAGGCGCAAAACAGCCCGCCACGGGCAGCCCAAAAATACCAACGCGCCGATGGCCGCAATAACCCCAAGCATAAAACGCACAACAGGGGCAGAACCACCACGCGACTTAAATTCACCAAAAAGCAAGGCCGCCACGGTAGAACCTAAGATAAGCCCTATAATTTCAGGGCGCAAATACTGCACCACCGCCGCACGGTGAAAACCAAGGGCACCTGCGGTGTCTCTTTCAAAACACACCACACAAACACCCATATTGCCGGGATTACCCGAAGCTTGTAAAATAAGCGCCGCAAGCCCAATGCAAAGCCCCACAAAAATTATGCCCCATGTGGTGGCAAAAGGATTAGTTTTCCACATATACATACCTTTTTTATTTTTAAACACTAGTATTTAGCAAGATAATAAAATAAAAAATCCTGCTTAAAGAGCAGGTTTACAAGGTGGCGCGTTCCATAATTGCGCAAAAGATATGTATACAATATCTCTAATACAATGCCCGCTTCACATGTAAAACCTGCCTGACAACACCACCTGTGTGTCTTTTTGGCATCATGTAAAACGGTTCATATAAACTCCAAGGGTTATTTTTAAAAAAATCTACAAAACAAAGTTTTTATACAACAGCAAAAAAATAGGCCAATGCTATATATTTGTCAATAAAAAGCTTAAAAAATGAATAATAAGCACAGCATGGCCATACATCCAGCCACCACATCGTCAAGCATAATACCATAGCCTTCACGCATGGCACCTTCTGCCCACTTCACAGGCCAAGGTTTTACAATATCAAAAAATCGAAAGAGCAAAAAACCGGCAAGCCACATGCTAGGTGTAAGTGTAGCAAAGGGCAAAAATGTCAACCACATGCCAAGCAGTTCATCCACCACAACTTGGCTTGGATCTTTGCGAGCCAAAATTTTTTCAGCCCGCGTTGCCGCCAAAGAGCCTAGCAAAAAAATAAAAAGAAGGCATAAAATTCGCCCGATTATAGGAAGAGGCAAGAAAAAAATCGGTGCAAAGAGAAGCGCCCATAAAGAACCCCAGGTTCCCGGAGCTTTGGGCGCAAGTCCTACCACACCAAGGCGGCAAATAAATAAACTGCATGTATCTAAATTAGCGAACTTGTAAACCATAAAAAACTTTATTCTTGTTCAAAAATATAATGGCGCGTAACAAGCGTATTTTGCTGACTATCCAAAGCCTTTACCACATATTGATATGAACGGCTGGTACCGGCTGGCGGACATGCACCCACATAGTGGCGGTTTAGGGCACCTTCTGGAATAATACCTGAACCGTCATTACGCCACACCCCACCGCCGTGCATGCGGTCTACATCTGTTCTATCTTGCAAAATCACTTCAAAATTCGCTGTATTTGCAGGCGGGTTAAATATTTCTATTTCAGGAGATATGCGCGAACAACGGTGCACTGAACGCAAAACCACAGAAACTTCCATGTCGCTGTTGTCGTGATATACAGGCTGTTGTGTGCCGCAACCAACAAGCAATACCGTTACCAATAAAGACAGTGTAAAAAAACGCATGCTCTCCTCCAAAAAACATCAAAAAAAATAATTAAGAACTTTCGTGCATAAAAAAGCACTTGAACTATCATATTATACTAAAAAAACCTAAAAAATACACTCTGCTTTCGCATAAGGTGCCACAATGAACCTTTGCTTTCGAGCGCATTTTTTGGCATGTTGTTTTTTAAGGAAACGCTGATTAAATCACGTTTCCTTAATCAATAAAGATGCACAAAAAAATCAATCGTTTAGCGGTGCAAGTAATTGCACCCACTCTTGATTTTTGGTCGCATTGATTAGCGTCAATGCTCCATTTAAGAAGCACTTATTATCAAATCAGTGCTTCTTAAATAAACCAACAAAAGCAAAATGGCAACTACTTGGATGTAGGCCATAAAAAGGAGTGTACATGTCTATTCTATCACAGCGCGTGGCCGGTTATATGGAAAACGCATCTTGGATCAGACGCATGTTTGAAGCAGGAGCTCAACTAAAAGCTCAATATGGCGCAGAAAATGTTTATGATTTTAGCTTAGGCAACCCGGACCTTCCCCCACCTGCCGCTGTGGCCAAAGGCTTGCGCGACTTGGCCGAAAAAGCATCAGAACCTTTTTCTTTTGGTTATATGTCTAACGGCGGTTACCCTTGGGCCAGAGAACAATTGGCGGCGCATCTTTCAAAAGAACAAGGCGTTAACCTTACTGCCGATCACGTGCTTTTAAGTTGCGGTGCTGCCGGCGGTATCAATGCCTTTTTCCGTGCAGTACTTGATATTGACGATGAAGTGCTAGCCCTTGCTCCTTACTTTGTGGAATACGGTTTTTATGCTGCCAACCATAATGCCACTTTTAAAGCTGTTCCCACCAAAGAAGGCACCTTTGCGCCCGACTTACAAGCCCTTGAAGCTGCCATTGGCGAAAAAACACGCGCCCTTATAGTGAATTCACCCAACAATCCCACAGGCAAAGTATATAGCAAAGAAGAATTGCAAGGCATTGTGAGTGTGCTTGAAGCTTGCTCAAAAAAATACGGCAAGCCCATTTGGCTTATTTCTGACGAACCTTATCGCTTCCTTGCCTATGACGGCGTGGATGTGCCTTCGGTATTACCGCTCTATCCTTATGCTGTGGCCATTTCTTCTTTTTCTAAAAATCTTTCCCTACCCGGAGAAAGACTTGGCTATGTGATGGTTTCTCCGCTCTTAGAAGAAGCCGGCTTGCTCATGAATGGACTTATCCTCACCAACCGCATTCTTGGCTATGTGAACCCACCAGTGGTTGGGCAACACCTCATGGCTGCTGCCTTGGGCTCGCAAGTAGATGTGGACATTTATGCCGCACGCCGCAAAGCCATGGCCGAAGTGCTTGACGGTGCAGGCTATGAATACCAAATGCCGGAAGGAGCTTTCTATTTCTTCCCCAAAGCGCCCGGCGGTGATGATGTGGCCTTTGTGGCAAAACTCCAAGAACAAAGAGTGCTGGCTGTTCCCGGCACAGGCTTTGGTTGCAAGGGGCATTTCCGCTTGGCTTTCTGCGTGGATGAAAGCGTTATCCGCAATGCAGCTGAAAGCTTTAAAAAAGCACTTAGTTAAGGACAAAGCATAATGACTCATATTTTCGTTAAATTTTTAATATTTTGCATGACTATTTTTTATGGCACTGCCGCCATGGCGCAAGCAAAAATGGTCAATTTTGAAAATTATGCCGAGGCAGAAACCAGCCTTACCATACAACGCTTGCTCAAAGGAACAGGTGGCGTAAATTCATGGCTGCATTTTAGAGAACCCACCCCCCTTGATAAGCAAAGCATCATACGCATGAACCGCGATACATTGTATAGTATTGCCATTGTAGATGTGAGCAAAGGTGCACACATTTTTGTGCCCAAAGCAGATAATCGCTATATTTCTATGGCTGTTATCAATGAATATGGCTACACCAATATGGTGGCCTTGGGTGGTGGTGACTATGCACTTGATAGCGAAACAGTGGGTTCTACATATGCCATAATTATCATGCGCATTTTTGTGGACGCCAACAATGCCGAAGATGTCAAAAAAGTCAATATGCTCCAAGACCAATACAGCATCAAAGCAAAAAACAACCAAGCCTTTCCACCAATAACTTGGGATAAAGCAAGCTATCAAAAA
Source organism: uncultured Desulfovibrionaceae bacterium (assembly GCA_964369505.1). Lineage (GTDB taxonomy): Bacteria > Desulfobacterota > Desulfovibrionia > Desulfovibrionales > Desulfovibrionaceae > CAYJAD01. Next base: position 16,857 of record CAYJGS010000005.1, read on the forward strand.
GTGTATGACCCCTTACTCGAACTTTTTAAAATAGCACATAATGCCAAAACCATGTTTGGTACAAAAGAAAGCGTTGACCCTCTGTACTTTTTAGTGGGTACCGCCGGTGGATTTGGGGGCTTGCCCAGCAAAAATGCCATGTACTTTAACTTTGCCCCCGCACAAAAAAATGCCAAAAGTTTTGAAGCACACTTTAAAGACATGCCCGTTAAAGGCTTTTGGTCTGTTACTGTGTATAATAAAGACGGCTACTTGTTTGCCTCTGAACACGGTGCCTCAAGCCTAAACAATGCTACAGCCAAAAGAAGTTCTGACGGAACCTATACCTTGTATTTTGGCAACTGCTCGCAACATAAAGAAAATTGCCTAGCTATACAAGATGGTTGGAATGGTATTTTACGCATGTATGAACCCGATGAAAGCGTTATTAATGGCACTTGGGAAAGACCAAGACTTACACCTGTACAATAATAATTCCATCGGCCATAGCGCGGCATGAAAACTTGCTAAAGCAGCGTTGTATATTAACTAGTCGAACATGAAAAACGCATTTCCAATGCATTTTTCTAAAGGCACGCTCACTCCAAATCCCCCTAAAGGGGACGCCAGAAGTAAATTCTGGCTTATTTTACGTGGCGCGAAATTTTTCTTACAGAAAAATTTCCTTAGTCGAGCCTTGAAAAACAAGTGTGTTAATGCCGTAAAAATGCCCAAAAGTCGCATTACATGCTTGGTTTCTGGCATTTTTTCTGTAGCCACTTTTATGTTTTACATCCGCAACTATACATGGTTGCATAGTTTTTCAGGCTCAACTAACTACACGCTGCTTTAGTTTTTTTTGAAATCTTAACCTGCCCATCTCAATGCAAGCACATGCAGAAGTCTCAATGCAAGATACTTTGTTGTGTTATTTTATTTTTATATCATGCTTGACGATATTACTATTTTAGTTATATTTAACCTATGACGATAAACAAAAATACTTCCACCCAATGGCAAGTGGAATTTACCAAAAAAGTCCTAAAGCAAACAAATAAATTACCGGCAAATATTCGTGATGCGCTCTATATTCTCAAAGGAGAAATAGAATTTGAAGGGCCACTGCAACCAGAATGGTTTCATTTTGGAAAAATACGTGGAACTAAGCAAGACACTTACCATTGCCACCTAAACAAAGGTACACCACGGTTTGTTGCTGTTTGGTCAGTAACAGAAGGGTATGTTAATTTTGTAGAAATACGCTATGCCGGAACCCATGAAAACGTAGATTATGGCAAATTTTAGGAGAATATATGCAAACTGAATTAAAATTAAAAAATATAGATAGCACTATGGCGGAAATTTCTCTCTCTGTACCGGCAGCAAAGGCTGTTCACGTACTTGAAGCCATCAAAGGGGTTTTAACATTAGCAGGTCATAAAGTGCGCCGTGTAAACGCAGACGGCGAAGAGCTTATTCCAGCTTCCGAAGTTTTTCCCAACGGAAATCCTGCTATGGCCTTAAGAGGCTTGAGAGTAAAAGAAGACATTACACAAGCTGAATTGGCAGAACGCCTGGGCATAAGTCAAAATATGGTTTCGGAAATGGAAAGCGGAAAACGGAATATATCCGTCAAAATGGCCAAGCGTATCGGCGACACATTTCAAGTACCCTATAAAATTTTCATTTAAAAATATATATTAGCATACTGCATGAATATATGCAGTAACGAATAGATATTGTCGCTTTGGAACGCTGACGTAAATCAATACGACCAAAAATGAAGAATAGGTAAGACCGGCTTCACTACTAAACAATTGCTTTTTTTAATCTACTCACTGCATCTACCGTTTCGATTAGCTTTCAAGTTTTAACAACAAAATTATACCTAAAAATAATTGTGCAAGCCCTTATATTGACAAGAATGCATTGCAGTATTACTTCTTTAGTTCTCGCATAAAAAACTTTACAAGGAATTATGTATGGCTGTGGAAGGAATTATGCAATATGCAGGGCAAGGCTCTTGGGAGGATTACTTAAACAGTACGCCTAATTATGCCCCTAGCCCCATTGCTGCCACCTCAGAAAATGAGGGGGCTTCTGCTATTTCCAGCGGCCAAGGGCAAAAGCAAGGCCAACAGCAAGAAGGGAAAAGTTCTTCAAAAAATTCTTTTGAAGAAAGTTTCCAAAAAAGTCTTAACGACAGCGTCACCTTAAGCCCCGAAGCCCAACAACAAGTGCGTGAATTGCAGCAACGCGATAGCGAAGTACGCAGCCACGAACAAGCCCATGTGGCTGCAGGTGCAGGCCATGTGCGCGGCGGCATACAATACACCTATACTCAAGGACCGGATAACAAACAATATGCCTCGGGCGGCTCTGTCTCCATAGACACAAGCCCCGTATCCGGCGACCCCGAAGCCACCATAGAAAAAGCACGCGCTGTGCGTAGCGCTGCTCTTGCGCCGGGTAATCCTTCTGCTCAAGACCAAGCCGTAGCTGCCGAAGCTTCTACCATGGAAGCCGAAGCCAGAACAGAAAAAGCACAGCAACAATCTTCAAACAGCACAGAAAACAATATTCTTGAAAAAGACCTTGTTGAAGCTGCAGCCGATCAACAAGAGGCCAGACAGCAAGATGGATTGCTGGAGCATGCGGGCAAAGCCGAAGCGCAAGGCCATAACGACATATATTTTGCTAGCCCCCACATGTATGCCGGCAATGGTTCTTTCAGCCCCAGCAGTGCGAGCTTTATAAGCAACGTTAACGCATTACACAGCGTACAAGGCAGCTCTGCCATACATAATGTGCACAGCACACAACCTGCACAAGAAAACATAAGCCCTGCGCAAAGGCAAAAAGCTGAAGCCGCCTATGGCGTACAGCACGCCTCGGCCATACCTTCCACAAGTTTGGCGCCCTTGGGTACTGGCATCAGCATGCAAGTATAAGGCGCTTGAAAAAGCACCATCTATTGCGTCAAATGGCTTTTTTTTCGTGGCATGGGCCACAAGAGCCCTATGCTGCCTCAAAAAAAGCCATTTTCCTTGTATCTGGCACTTTTTGAACCGCCTACCCGCAGAAAGTGGTGTGTCGTTCGACCTTCTTTAACAAAAAGCATTGCCAATATTAACTTTTGCAACAAACTATCACTATGCTAAAACAGCAACATCCCCTCGTTTCCATCATCATAAATTGCCACAATGGCGCAGCAACGCTATCGCAAGCCCTTGATTCTGTGTATGCTCAAGAGTATAGGCCTTTGGAAATTATTTTTTGGGATAATGCTTCCACAGACACAAGCCTTGCCTTAGCAAAGGCCACAGCCCAAAAAGATGCGGATATACAGCTGCATTGTTTTCATAGCAAAAATTTGACAAGCCTTGGCGCGGCGCGCAATGCGGCCCTGCACAAAGCCCAAGGGGAATTTGTAGCTTTTTTGGATTGCGATGACCTTTGGCTACCTACAAAAATCAGTCAGCAAGTACAGCTTATGCAAAAAAATCCAGAAGTGGCCTTAGTATGCACTGATACGGAAAATTTTTGTCATGAAGGAAGCTTAGGGCGCGTTTTTGCAAGGTCAAAACCCGCACGGGGACATGTTTTTGCAGAACTTGTGGAAAGGCAATGGATAAGTTTATCTTCTGCCATGCTGCGCAAAAAATACCTTGAAAAACTCATGCCGCCAATTCCTAAAAATGCAGATGATACCCAAGATTTTTTTGACACTAATTTACATATTTGCGAAGAAGCAGAATTATTTTATCGCTTAAGCTACCAATTTCCTTGTGACTATGTGGATGCAGTGCTGACAAAAAGGCGCATACACAAGCACAATGCCACCCTAACAGAGTGGCAGAGGCTGGCTGTGGAGACGCGATATATGGCAGAAAAACTGTGCAAACTATACCCTGACTTTGCAAATAATCATGCTGCATTATTGCAAATTTTTACGCGTCGGGCTTCATTTCAAGAGGCCGTAAGCCTTTGGCGACAAGGCAAGGGCAAGGAAGCGCGAAAAATCTTGTGTGCTTCCTTAAAAAACATTGACGGAATTGCCCTTAAAGAAAGACTTTTTTATATGGTTACTTTTTTGCCGCCTTCCTGTTTTCCCTTGCTGGTTAAACTATATCTCGCATTACCGAAACTATAAATGTAGTTTTAGCCATTTATAGGTTCGTACAAAGATTTCCCTGCCGGAACCTTAACTTGTTCCACTCTTATTGTTTGCGGTGCTTGCACAGTGGCAAGCGTTGGTGTAGCCGGAGTTGCAGTGGAAACCGCTTGAGGCTGCGCTGTATGAGCTACTGGTGCCTGAGTTGTAGCCGACACCGGTATTTGCATGGGCGCTTGCATCTGCATGGGGCTTGAGCTTGAAGGCTGTGCCGCCGCTTGCGCTTTTTGCGTTTCTTGCATTTGTTGCAGCAAGTGTTTGTCTAAGCTTTCTTGCGCCCTATCGCGCAACTGATTTTCGCTTAAAGAGTTACCGGGAATATTGGTGGTAAAGGTAGTGCGCACCGTTTGCGCTTCGCCGCTAAAACCATTTGGCAAAACTCCATTCAATGGCGGTGGGCTGCCTGCTACTTGCTTGGCCATTTGTGCCCTTTGTACACCGTTTAGCGTTTGCGGATTTGCGTTGTTGTATTGCTGTTGCTTAGATTGTAAAGACGCAAGATATTGATTTACAACAGTAACGTTATTTCCTTCAGCTTGCGGCATGCCCATTGCGGAATGGTCTGCGCCAGCATTCATGCTCGCAAGGTTTGCCGTGGGCTTTTCATAGATGTCTAGCATTTCAGCCATATCTGGCTTTGCTTCTTTTTTGCCCATTTCTAAATCCATACCGGCCATGGAACCTTTGGCATCTGGAATAAGCGGCGTTGCAGCGGCATTAAAACCTTTTTCGTGCAAGGCAGAAGCTGTAGTACGACTTGCCGACAGTAAATTCTGCGATAGTTGATCATACATCATATCTGCCAAGCCAATACCGCCCGAAGAAGCCATTTTCTTTGACAATTCTTGGTCATACATACCTTGCCAAAACTTTTCTTCGCGTCCCACAAGGGGATTTTCCTGCGGCAAAGTTGCCCGCATTTGTTGCCACATTTTTTGAATAAATATGGACTCAAAACCTTCGCATGCTTCGCGTAATTTCTTTTCTTTTTCTACTTCGTTTAAATTGCTCTTGCCAAGACTACTCACTTGTCTTTGCTTTAAAGACACATCTTGCGATTGCATTTGCGACTGGGTTTGCCCCTGTAATTGCATAAGGTTAGTGGCTGAAATAGTCATGTTATATTACCTCCAGTTCCGCAAACAGAGCACCCGAAACTTGCAAGGTGCGCAGTATGGAAATAAGGTCACGCGGAGCTGCGCCAATGGCATTTAAGCCGTCCACAAGTTCTTGTAACGTGGCGCCTTCTACCATCATAAGCTTTCTATTTTCTTCACGAATATTCACATTTGTATTGGGAGTGACCACAGTTTGCCCTTGAGAAAAGGGGCCTGGTTGCGAAACTTGCTCTGCTTCTTGCACCGTAATTTGTAAATTACCATGTGCCACAGCCGCTTGTGATATGCGCACATTACGGCCAAGCACAACGGTACCTGTTTTTTCATCCACCACCACCTTGGCCGGAGCGTCGGGGGATATTTCTACATTTTCCAAAGAAGCCATGAGCGGCACTAAGTTATTCTTATATTGTGGGGGCACAGTGATTTGCACAGTGGAAGCGTCGGTAGCCTTGGTAAAAGGGCCGCCCATCACATTATTTAAGCGCTCAGAAATTTTTTGGCTGGTGCTAAAGTCAGCGGTGCGCATACTCAAGGTAATATTGTTTTGCTCGTTAAATTCAAAAGGAATACCGCGTTCCACAATACCACCGCCGGGAATAATACCCACAGTAGTAATATTCTTTTGAGTTTGTGCCGCAGCACCGCCTCCGGAAAAACCACCCACAGTTAAAGAACCCTGCGCCAACATATAGGTTTTTCCGTCCACACCCTTGAGCGCAGTTTGCAAAAGCACACCGCCAAGCAAGGAAGTTGCATCGCCCACCGAAGAAATGGTCACATCCAAACGTGTGCCGGGCTTGGCAGAAATGGGCATACGCGCTGTCACCATAACAGACGCCACATTTTTGACTTTGAGCTTACTTTGGTCCACGCCAATACCCATGCGATCCATCATATTGGCTATGGAAGATGTGGTAAATACAGAACCTGTCTTATCACCGGTGCCGCTTAAGCCCACCACCAAACCATAACCGATGAGCTGATTGTCACGCACACCGGAAAATGTGGCAATATCTTTAATGCGAACAGCCTGTGCCGGCATTACCAAGCATGTAAAATATAAGGCTATTGCAAATATTGCAATGGGTAAAGCCTTGCTTATATAAGATGAAGTGCGTGCAGTCAGTTTCATGACGGTTTCTCCTTGAAAAATTACCTTTTGTATAATCTTTACATAGCTTATGCACAAAGTGTTCCAAGGTATATAATACGCTGATAAACGGGCGTCATGAGGCTTTTAAAATCATTGTAAAAAATAATGGCCTGCCCACAGACCATGAGCAGGCCATACATACTTCACTCAGGTAATCCAAAAAGAACTTGTTAATAACGATAATGGCTGGCTTTGTACGGCCCCTGCACCGGCACACCAAGATAATCTGCCTGCTCTTGGGTAAGGGTTGTAAGCTTTACGCCAAGGCGTTCTAAGTGCAAACGAGCAACTTCTTCGTCCAAATCCTTGGGCAAAGTATACACCTTGCACTCAAGGCTTGCATCTGTAGCTAAGCGTATTTGCGCGAGCACTTGATTGGTGAAGCTGTTGGACATAACAAAGCTGGCATGGCCTGTGGCGCAGCCAAGGTTTACCAATCTGCCTTCGGCTAAAACCACCACAGAACGACCGGAAAGCAAAGTCCATTTATCCACTTGGGGCTTAATATTTAAGCACGTAATACCGGCAGTATTTTCAAGATACGACATTTCGATTTCATTATCAAAGTGTCCGATATTGCAGATGATGGCTTCATCTTTCATGCTTTCCATGTGCTTAGATGTAATTACATGATAATTGCCTGTGCAGGTAACAAAGATATCGCCTTCGTTAACGGCTTCTTCCATAGTGGTCACTTCATAACCTTCCATGGCCGCTTGCAAAGCGCAAATGGGATCGATTTCGGTGACAATAACCCTTGCGCCAAAACCACGCATGGACTGAGCGCAGCCCTTGCCCACATCGCCATAACCTATCACAACCACCACCTTTCCGGCCACCATAATATCTGTGGCGCGCTTAATGCCATCAGCCAAAGATTCGCGGCAACCATATAAATTGTCAAATTTAGACTTGGTCACAGAGTCGTTGACGTTGATGGCGGGGAAGAGCAATTTGCCTTCTTCGGCCAATTGATACAAACGGTGTACGCCTGTGGTGGTTTCTTCTGAAACACCTTTAATTTTAGCACTCACACGCTGCCAGCGGTCTTTATCGTTGGCATAAGACAAGGCAAGGCGATCCATAATAATTTGAAATTCTTTATTATCGTATTTTTTCTCAAGCAAGCTTGGGTCTTTTTCCACCTCTACACCTTTGTGCATAAGCAGGGTCACATCACCGCCATCATCTACAATAAGATCTGGGCCTGTGCCGTCTGGCCAGGTGGCGGCCATTTCTGTGCACCACCAATATTCCTCTAAGGTTTCGCCTTTCCAAGCAAAAACTTTAGCATAGCCAAGTTCGGCAATGGCAGCGGCGGCATGGTCTTGGGTAGAAAAAATATTACAAGAAGCCCAACGGATATCTGCGCCAAGTTCGTATAACGTTTTAATGAGCATGGCTGTTTGAATGGTCATATGCAAAGAACCGGTTACTTTTAAGCCCTTTAAAGGCTTATCCTTGCTATACTTAGCAATGCACTGCATAAGACCCGGCATTTCACGTTCAGAAAGTTGCATTTCTTTTTTGCCAAAATCGGCAAGGCTCATATCAGCCACTTTGTAATCAAGGCTTAAGTCTAAAGCTTGAGTCATGTTTTTTACTCCTATAAGTATTATATTTTTTTTACCACAGCCAAAAACAGGCCAAGGTCATTTCCAACAGATTCGTGACGCACACTTTGTAAAGCAAGACCCGCTTCTTGTAAAAATTGCGTAAGCATTGCATCAGAAAAACCAAGCCAACGATCACCAAAATCATCGCGCATTTTTTCGTTATTGTGTTTAACAAAATCCGCTATAAAAAGTATGCCCTGAGGGCGCAAGATGCGCTGTACTTCACGCAAAGTATCTACAGGATTTGACAAATGATGTAAAACCAAATTGATACAAGCAAAATCTGCCTCGGCATCTCGCAAGGGCAGATGATTAAGCTCTCCTATGCGCAAAGAAACAGAAGCAACTGTATCAGGATTTTTTGCCGATGCAAAACGCCGACGCGCAAGTTCAAGCATGCGTGGGCTGCCATCAACCCCCACAACACCTGAAACAAAAGGTAATAATTTTTCTAATACTATGCCTGTACCGCAACCAAGGTCTACCGCCAAAGAACAAGGCTTTGGCAAAGCTTGGCACACGGCCATGCCCAAATCAAAATCGCCAAGCACTTTGCGATTAAGTTCGTCCCAATCATCGGCAATGGCATTAAAAAATTGACGCGTTTTTTGCACTCGTTCATCAATACAATGCGCCGCCATAATGGCATCACTTTCCAAAGCCGCGTCATTTTCCATAAAAGGCATAATGCTTTGTATAAAACTCTGCCCAGAACCACTGCCGGCTGCCGAATAAAATACCCACAAGCCATCGCGGCGCCATTGCAAAAGCCCTGCTTCGGTAAGTATTTTTAAATGGCGCGAAACGCGAGATTGCCCCATACCCAAAATACCCACCAATTCATTTACAGACAATTCATGGCGATGCAAAATGTATAAAAGGCGCAGACGGGTTTCATCGGCCAAAGCTTTAAAATATGGAAGAGCACTCAACATAATAGTATCCTTATATACTGCTTTCCCTATCAGCATGAAGCCAAGCTTCAATTTATCAAGAAAGCTTGATATACATATCCACTTATTTTGATATATGCAAGCACAAATGCACACTCATAAAAATTGCCGTGCCTAAGGGGTGTTATTGGCATTTGTTTTGCACATGTAAAAATACCCGTTTTAAACGTTTTAATGTTTGAGGTGTTTATGATTAACTTATGGCGTATTCCACACACAAGGCGCTTTTGCTTGGCCTTGCTGCTCATGGGCACACTACTTCTAAGTGCCTGTGGTACCAGCAGATATAAAGGAAGCAAAGGATCTTCGACCAAGGGTTATGCTGTTGCGCAAACGGCAAAAAGCCAAATAGGCAAAAAATACCGTTATGGTGGAGAATCACCCAAAAAGGGCTTTGATTGTTCTGGGCTCATATGGTGGGCGTATAATAAGCATGGTTTAGAGGTGCCGAGGGTAACCTCAGACCAAGCCAAGGCCGGCTCATCCATTAGCAAAAGCCGCGCGAAACCAGGTGATATTGTAGTATTTCGTATGAGTAAACGGTCCACAGCATTGCATACGGGCATATATGTGGGGGATAACAGCTTTGTGCACAGCCCAAGCAGTGGTTCACGGGTTAGAGTAGAAAGCCTTAACAGTTATTGGGAACCAAAATTGCGCACGGTGCGGCGCATTGTAAAATAATTACAGGAATATAAAAAAGCAGGCACTTTGTTTTTATACATAGTGCCTGTTTCTTTATTTCCAGCAACGAGTTTAAAAGGACAGCTAATCTTAAGGATGATATATACCCTGTATCAAACTTAAAAGGCACGGGTAAAGAGATACATCCTTCGGCAAAAGTTCTGAAGATGGATCACCACGAAAAAAAAGCCATTTGACGATGCAGGTTCCCCTTTTTCAACTTACAAAAACTGTTCAAAAAGGGGAAGATGCAAGGAAAATGGCTTTTTTTGAGGCAGGATTGGGCTCTTATGGCCCATACCACGAAAAAAAAGCCATTTGACGATGCAGGTTCCCCTTTTTCAACAGTTTTTAATTGGCTTCTTTAATAAGCTCTACTACCTCCCAGCACAATTTCTGCGCCTCTTCCAATTCAAAATCTTCCACAGCTTGTTCTAGTTTTTTCAATAAAAATTCAGCCTTGGTGCCATGCAAGCGGTCAAGCAAGAATTTTATGGATTTAATAGCATGTCCCCAGTCTAAATCCATGCTGGCAACTGCTTGATATAATACATGGCTTGCGTGTTCTCTTTCGGCTGCGTTTAGGCGTTCGGCAATGGTAAATTCGTGCGCAGAGTCTTTGTCTTCTTCGGTGAAGCCAAATTCTCCGCGGATGGCTGTTACAGCTTCTCCTAAGCGCAACACAAGGGTGCGCAAGTGCGGTGTCACCATGCTGGGGCTATGTACAAAGGATTTTTCAAGTGTTTCTGCCGCAGCAGCCAAGGCTTCAGCACCAAGGTTTGCGGCAATGCCCCTTACGGTATGCGCATGGCGTATGGCGCCTTCAAGATCACTCTTTTTTAGGCATTCTGTAATATCATCATTGATGGTGGCATATCTGTCGGCAAATTTCAGCAACAAACTGATATACAAGCCTTCATTGCCGCCCACAGTAGCAAGCCCGCCATTTAAATTAAAGCCTTCTAAGGCATCCGGCAGTTTTTTTGCCCTTCGTGCCACTTTAGTCACTTTAGCAGGAGTTTCTTTTTTTGCTACAGGAGCTGCAGGAAGCCACGAGTTTAATGTGGCAAAAAGCGCCATGGGTTCCAATGGTTTTGTTAGGTGCGCATTCATTCCCACTTTCATGGAAGCGTCTTTATCTTCTTCAGAAGCATGCGCTGTCATGGCAATAATGGGCATGCGGTATCCGGCTGCACGTATATTACGTGTGGCTTCAAGCCCATCCATAACAGGCATTTGCACATCCATAAGCAATAAGGAATATTTGGTTTTTGCCACCATATCCACAGCTTCTTGGCCATTATTGGCTATATTCACCTCATATTCAGCGGCCTTTAGCACTTCTGAAGCTATTTCTTGATTAATTTCATTATCTTCTACTAAAAGAATACGTACCGGCCCTTCCACAATTTCCACACCATCCGTGGCCACTACTTCGTTTTGGTCAGAGTCTTCTATCAATGCAGAAAGCACCTTTAAAGCTTCTTTAGGCTTTGTTGGCTTTGCTAAAAATCCCACAAAACCTGCCTCACGGGCAAGGCCTTCCACACCTTTTAGATCATGGCTCGAATGCAATACAAGGCGCGGCTTTTTATGTTGCGTTTCCATACGCCCAAGCTGTTGCGCCGTTTCAATACCGTCCATTTCAGCCATGCGCCATGAAATCAAAACAAAATCATATTGTGCTGCATTATTGTCAGCATTTGCTATCATTTCCAAGCCTTCTTCACCAGAATATGCCTGCTCCACACGCATACCATAACCTAGCAAACTGGCTGTGGTAATTTGTTCTGTTAGGGGGTCACTGTCTATCACAAGCACCTTGCAATCTGTGAGCACGCATTCTTCCACGTGAATTTCTTCAGCTTCACTCAAAGGCAGACTCAGACTAAAAGTGGTTCCGCCATCTGGATTTGGAAAAATTTCTATGGAACCATTCATGCTTTCTACAAGCTTGGCACAAGTGGCAAGCCCAAGCCCTGCACCGCCGTATTGACGCGTATGTGAATTATCTACCTGACAAAAAGGTTTAAAAATATCTTGGTAATGTTCTTCAGGGATACCGATACCTGTATCGCTTATATGGAATGTAACAAGATTATCGCTAATTTTTTCAGCTATAATGCTTACCAAGCCTTCTTCGGTAAACTTAACTGCATTATCTGCAATATACAACAAAGCTTGCATAATGCGAATGGCATCACCTTCCAAATAAAGGGGCAGTTCTGGGTCTATGGCATAATCAAAGGCAATTCCTTTTTTTTCACAACGCGGTATAATGCTTGCTGCCACATTCCCAAGCACAGTTTGCATGCTAAAAGGAAGCAGGGTTACGCTTAAGCCTTCTTCTTCCATAAGCGAATAATCAAGCATTTCTTGAAAAATACTCAAAAGCCCTTTGGCTGAATCAATGATTTTATCTAAATAAACTCTTTGTTGGTCTTCAAGGCGCGTTTGCTGAAACAAATACCCAAGCCCAATAATGGCATTAATAGGAGTTCTTACTTCGTGGCTAATCTTGGTTAAAAAATTATCCTGCATCACTTAACCCTTTATTATAATAGTTTCTATCACAAAAAAATAGTTGACGCCGCAACAGGCACTGAAAAAAGCCAAAAATCGCATTTTATCGCAAATATAAGATATAATTCAATTCATACCTTGATAAATACACTTAAATAGTTCAGAATATAAAATTCCCAAAAACAGTTTGCCCAATAAATTCTTTTCTTGCAAGAGACTTTGCACCATTTATGAAAAAATATGGGCTTTAAAAGTACAAAGCCTTAAAAAAGAAATAGGCACTTAAAACTTTCGTTTTAAATGCCTGAAATTTCTGGTGGCAGTGAGGTTGTCAAGAATATAAGGAACGATACCACCGCATTACATGCAAAGCGCTGTTTTTATTTGTCATCACGAGGAATGGCGCTTCGGTGCTTACGTTAAAAAATGGCTCTAGTAGCGCCATGACGTGGTGATCCATCTTGAGGACTCAGGTAAAGGGATGGTTTCTTTATTAAGATTTAAAAGGCATGGATTGTATTGTCTGCAACAAGCTCCTTCGGAGCAGTGCAGACTGGATTGCCGCGTCAATTCACTACGTTCTTTCCTCGCAATGACAAATAAAAACAATGATTTACATGAAAAATCAGTGGTTACGAGCTCTGCATTACAGCTTTTGACAACCCAGCAGATTGCCCTTTTTCAACACCCAACCTATTTTGCAAGTATTTTTTGTTTTAGCAAGGAAGACAAGTTTTTTGAGGGGAGTTGGGTTCTTTCCCCAATGACCCGATAAAAAACGCAGTCTGACGATGCTAAAACAAAAAAGACGCCGCAAAATTAAAATTCATAGCGTAAGCCAAGCTTGCCCATAATACCTTCACGTTTGCCCAAATAGCCCTGCACGCCCACGTCAAAGCTTAGGCCGTCAATGCTCGAAGGGCTAAAGCTCATGCCCATTTCGCCCATATAGGTAGAACCCTGCAAGCTGGAATCGCTGTCAATGTCGATACCGCGTATGCTGGCACTTGCTTCACCGTCAAATTCATGTTCAAAGGCAAGGCCGCCGTAAAAGGTAAAATGGCTGTTGCTTTCGGTATACATATCATAGCTATAGCGAGCGCCAAGGCGTAAGCGCTGTGACTCCATAGAATCTATGGCAAAGGCTTCTTGCAATACCGTAAATTCATGAGCAT
>CAYJGS010000006.1:0-2240 GCA_964369505.1 uncultured Desulfovibrionaceae bacterium
CTTTCAGCCAATAGTCCAAAGTATTATATAAAATACTGGGCGAAATGGGCTTAGTGATATGGTCATTCATACCGCTTTTTAGGCTTTTTTCTTTATCGCCGCTCATGGCGTGAGCAGACATGGCAATGACAGGTAAATTTTTAAATTTTGGGTTATTTCGTATATTTTTAGTGGTAGTAAGGCCGTCCATAATGGGCATTTGTATGTCCATAAGCACAAGATCATAATGTTTTGCTTCAAGCATATCAAGAGCTTCTTGACCGTGATTGGCAATATCAATGGTATAGCCCATACTTTTTAACAGTTCTTCGGCAATAAGTTGGTTTATCTGATTGTCTTCCACTAAAAGAAGGTGGCCTGTTTTTTGGGTTTCAATGTAAGCGCTTTGATCAAGTAGGGTACTTTTTGCCGGAGTTGCTTCACTAGAAAGTTCAAAATTTGCCGTGAAATAGAACGTAGAGCCTTTTCCAGGACTACTTTCCACCCAAATTTCACCTTGTAATAATTCTACAATGCGCTTTGAAATGGCAAGCCCAAGACCTGTTCCGCCATATTTTCGAGTAACAGAAGTATCTGCTTGACTAAATGCCGCGAAAAGATTGGCGATTTGTTCTTTATCTAAACCAATGCCCGTATCGTTGACAGCAAATTCGCATTGCAAATCTTTATTATCAACAATAGTTGCATTCACTGTAATACTTACGCTGCCTTTACCCGTAAATTTAATGGCATTGCCCACAAGGTTGAGCAGCACCTGTTTTAAGCGTAATGGATCGCCCACAAGCACTGTTGTGGCATAGGGGCCTTCGTTTAAATTGAGCAAAAGCCCTTTCTTTTCCAAGGCAGTGCCAAAAAGGCTTTCAATTTCAGCGCACACATCGTGAATGAAGTGTTTTCCATTTCAAGCTTACCGGCTTCAATCTTAGAAAAGTCCAGAATATCATTAATGATACGCAAAAGCTCATTGGTAGAAAACAAAGCTTTTTGCATATAATCGCGTTGCATAGAGTCAAGTTTTGTGCCGGATAAAATGTGCAAAAGCCCTAATATACCGTTCATGGGGGTGCGGATTTCGTGACTCATATTGGCTAAAAATTCACTTTTTGCCATGGCACTTTGCTCTGCCGCCTCTTTTGCTGATTTCACTTCGTTTAAAATAGATTTTGTGTGCGTCATATCATTTACATAAGCTATGAAAATATCTTCTTGTTCTAAATTCGCACGTACAAAGGTTACTTCAAAGGGAATCATTTTTTTGGTTTTTTGGTGTACTGTTTCAATTTCAAAATGGCAATACCCATATTTAGATGCTGTCGCGTATTGCTTTTGCATAAATTCATGAACATCGTTTTCACCATCATTTGATGCTTCAAGGAAAATATTTGAAAAGTTCTTTAAGAAATCTTCTTTACTATCAAAGCCAGAAAGTTTTACTGCTTCATCGTTACAATCTACTATGCTGAAATCTTGTGAATAAATATTAATACCTAAAGGAATACCTTCTAAAACAGCCTTGCTCCGTTCTTCGGCAAGTTGCGCTTTTTTCTTATTAATTTCAATTTCTCTAAGGTCTTTAACAAAACCTACAATCAAATTTTTTTCGTGATGCATTACGCGCACCATAAGCACTTCGGCGGGCAATTCTTCACCATGCCTATTCAATCCGGTCCAGAGCATTTCAGAAGAACCTTTTTTTAATGCCTCTAAAGATTTTCTAAATACAAGCTCCTTAGAGCGTGAACCATTTTTTTGTAATTTGGGATACAGTTTATGAATATTGTCTATAAATTCATCAGCTTCTTGAAAATCAAAAAGTTTGAGTAAAGCCATATTGCAATCGATGAGTTCAAACTCGGGATTTATAATAAATGTGCCAAGAGGACTTGCATCAAGCATAAGCTTTGTATAGGCATCGGCCTCGCGTAATTTATTTAAATTACTATAATATTCACGAAGATCACGTAAGTATACCAGCAAAACAGATTCATGGTTCAAAGTACTGCGTATGAAGGTTATTTCAAAAGGAATAAGTTCACCTGCAACAGATTTGAATGTCCATGGTATATGTTTGTAGCCTGTCTGAAAAGCTTCTTCTAAAGTGGGCACTATGACATCTAAAGAAATATCGCCATTGGGTTGACGGTAAGGATGGGAATTATAGAAGTTATTGACATATTCTTCTTTGGTTTTGTATCCAAGTACGCGTGCCATTTCAAAACTTGAATCTAAAAGTTTATAAT
>CAYJGS010000006.1:2250-11439 GCA_964369505.1 uncultured Desulfovibrionaceae bacterium
CGCGTGACCATATCTGTGCAGCAAGGGGCATGGTATCCAACATAAGCATCATGCGATTGTTAGATACTTCTAAGTGTTTTGAGCTATGATTTAATTCTATGACAGTATCTTCAAGTACAAGTTCAAGGTTTTTTTGCGCACTTATATCCACAATAGTGCCCACAAGACCTTTTTGTTTGGTTTGCGGTACAGTAAAGCCTTTAATCCAATACAAGGCCCAAGCCTCTCCGTGGGGTAGATTAAATGAGACTTCATAATGCAATTCGCTAGAATTTTGAATGGCGTGCAAGTCTTCTTTTTGATATCTTCTTTTTTCGTTTAAAGTTAAATGCTTTAAGTCAAGAACAGATAGGCCAAGCAAATCATCCCGCTGCACAGCAAAGTATTCTTCATAAGCTTTATTGAAATTACAAAATTTTCCCTGCTCATCTTTGGCAAAGATAGACATGGGAAAAGCTTCAACCATTTCTTGGTAAAAATAAAGTTGCTTTTGTGTTTCACGAAGCTCTTCTACAAGTTGATTGTATTCTTCGATGGAAACAGAATCTTGTTGATTTTTAAAGCTGTACATCTTCATAAACTTTAATGGGCGGGTTATGCAAAGGCTCAAAATAAAAGCTATGCGTTAAAAGACCAAAATTAAAATGTATAATTAGTGGCAAACATTACCATTATAATAATTCTAATGTGCTTACGTATACACTCATTTTTTTTTTGTTTCAAGCAAAAGTCAGCATAATGTTGCAACAAAAAAATAAAACATGCAAAACATTTAATATTCAATATGTTATGCTAAGCTATTGCTTCAATAAAGAGTCAATTTCCTGTGAAGTAAGTTCACGTACTTCGCCGGGCTTAAGATCTCCTAAAAGAATACTGCCCTGAGCTACACGGATAAGTTTAAAAATAGTTAAACCAAGATCACGACACATACGTCGTATTTGGCGGTTAATACCTTGATGTAAAATCATTTCTAAAAGTGTTGTACTTGTATTTGCATTGGGCGGGCGCACTATATGCACTTGAACAGGAGCTAGCCTTTCACCTTCGGCAAGGGTCATGCCTTTTTGCATAGTTTCAAGCATTTGAGGTGTTACTTCTTCACGCACCAACACACGATACACTTTGTTTAAATGGTGGCTTGGGTGAGATAATTTTTGCGCTAACTGACCATCATCAGTAAGAATGAGCAAACCTTCTGAAAAATAATCAAGACGCCCCACAGTAAATAAACGCTTTTGTCGCCATTTATCTGGTAAAATGTCAAAAATCGTCTCACGCCCTTCAGGGTCATGGGCAGTACACATGGTTTGCACAGGTTTATGTAACATTACATAACTGCGCTTAACATGCCTTAGTATTTCCTTGCCATCTACAACAATGCTTTCATGCGGTGCAACTTTAAAAGCCAAATCGGTAATTTTCTGCCCATCAACAAAAACTTTGCCTTGGGTAATCCATTCTTCGGCCTTGCGGCGAGAGCAAAAGCCGGCATCAGCTAAAGCTTTATTTATGCGTGTTGTTTCTGCAATATGTTTATCAATGTTCTTATTAGGAACATCCTTATGCTGCAGTTTTTTTTTATGGAAAGCAGCTTTTTTTACAGACGAAGAAGGGGGAGAGGGTCTTTTTTGGTGGGTCATAGAAATAAAATCCTTATTTAATCGTGGCGTGGCAAAAACCATGTAGTATGCAAACACACATATGTAAAGACATTAAAAGGCGTACAATAAAATATGTAGCGCACAAATCTTACATATGCATAGCATAGGAAAATGTATAAAAACGGTAAAGTTTATATTTTTAAGATGTTAGCTTCAATTTACAGCATAGCAAAGTTTACATAATTATCATTATGGGACATTTAAGCTTGTACCCTGCTTACAATCCATACAAAAACATCCTCATGAAATTTTCTTAACGTAAACCTATTTTAAACCGCATATGCAAAGCCATACTTGTGTTTTGTTGTGCCACCCATTTCCTTTAGGAAAAAAAATTTAGCTTTGTTTACTTGCCATGTGGCCCGCCACAGCGTAAAAAGTCTTGGCAACACGATGGACAACATGGTCTATAACCATGTACAATTGTGTGCCTGTATTGGCATATAACTGTTGCTTACTGTTTTTTATTTATAATTTTAAGGAGTTTACATGGGGCTTTTAAGTGCAACCTGCAGTTTTACACGTTTTCGCATTGAAGATGCAATCCCAAAGGAACTGTGGCTCGAAATTCCTGATCGTTTAAAGCAATTTGCCTTTCAAGATATTGATGAAACTGCCGAAGAACGCGCTTTTGGATGGACATGTTTTGAAGATATGCTTGATATGTATTGGCATACGGCCCATCCGGAAAAAGGCGCCTATCTTGTTTTTTCTTTACGCTTAGACACAAGGCGTGTTCCGGCCGGTGTTATTAAAAAACATTTTGCTTTGGCTTTGAAAAAAGAAAAACAAGATAATGCCGCACAAAATAAACAATTTATTAGTCGTGAACGTAAAAAGGAATTGAAAGAACAAGTAGTTTTACGTTTGCGTCGTCATTTCTTACCGGTGCCGGCTGAATTTAATGTGGTTTGGGCAAAAGACAGCAATGTGGTTTGGTTTGCCTCTACCCAAGGAAAAATGATCGACATGTTCACCGAATACTTCACCCGTACATTTGACTTGCACCTTGAACAAATGACACCCTATGGCTTGGCAATGCAAGTGCTTGATAATGACCAACTGGCACATCTTGATAAACTCGAACCCACCCACTTTGCTGCGGAGTAATGTATGAATACACCCTACCTTGGACAAAGCACAGATATTATACTTGGGCAAGAGTTTTTGACTTGGCTTTGGTATCAAAGCGACACAGCGCCTAATGCTTTTGTAGACAAAAAGAACATGCCTTTCAGCGTTTCCATGGAACAAAGAATTGTTGTGCAAGGCGGCGAAGGCGATAGCCTTGAAACGGCTTCTGTGTCCGGTTCATTGTCTCCTTTACGCGAAGCGCGTTTTGGCTTAGCCACAGGCAAAAAAGTTACACGCGCCCTATTACGCCTTGAAAAAGACGATTTGGCTTGGCAAATCAGCCTTAAAGCAGAAGATTTTTCTTGTAATAGTTTACGCACACCAAAAATTGAAAAAGACGATGAAGACGACGATCCCGATGCTTTATTATTAGAAAAAATCTACTTGATGGAGCAATGCTTAGATTTGCTTGACGCCTTGTATGCACGGTTTTTACGCGTGCGCCTTTCAAGCTCTTGGCAAGAAGAAGTGGATCTTGTGCGTCATTGGATGACCAAGACTGAAGGATAAACGGATATTTGCATGAACATGGCTGAAACAACACAAAATCAAGCTCCGTGGCTTTCGCTCTTCATACGAATTTTGCGTAAATGCCTATGGATGCTTATTATCCTTTGGGGTATTACTGTTATCAGTTTTATGGTCATCCATTTAGCGCCGGGTTCTCCTACAGATTTACAAACCACACTCAATCCCCAAGTGGGCGAAGCCGCAAGAGAAAGACTTGAAGCCCTATACGGCCTTGATAAGCCCTTATACGAACAATATGGCAACTGGCTATGGCGCATGCTGCAATTTGACTTTGGCAATTCCATGTCTTCTGATTCTCGGCCTGTTTTAGATAAAATACTTGAGCGTTTGCCGCTCACCGTGGGTATAAATGTCATTGCTTTATTGCTCACCCTACTTCTGGCTGTGCCCTTGGGGGTTATTTCGGCTTGGAAACAAAACTCTTGGCTCGATAAGGGTATAACTATTTTAGTTTTTTTAGCTTTTGCCATGCCGGGTTTTTGGCTTGCCCTTTTGCTTATGCTTTATTTTGGTATAGAACATGCGTGGTTACCCATTTCTGGCTTAACTTCATTAAATTATGCACAACTTTCTCCTGTGGATAAAGTTTTAGATATGGCCTCGCACTTAGTTTTGCCTATTATAGTGTATACCATTGGCGGCATAGCGGGCATGTCACGCTTTATGCGCGCTTCCATGCTTGAAGTATTACGTCAAGATTATATCCTCACAGCAAAGGCCAAGGGTTTGCCCACGCGACGTATTATTTTTCACCACGCCTTACGCAATGCTTTATTGCCTGTGGTTACCCTACTTGGTCTTTCTGTACCCGGACTCATTGGCGGCAGTGTTATAATTGAGTCCATATTTGCCCTACCCGGCCTTGGGCAACTTTTTTATATGGCTGTTATGGCACGTGATTATACCATGATTATGGGGAATCTTGTATTGGGTGCCGTGCTCACCTTGCTTGGCAATGTGCTTGCAGACATAAGTTATGGCCTGGCCGACCCACGAATACGCACAGCCAAGGAATGATTTTTATGCCTGTAAATAAAAGATATATAGCGGCACAGCTAAAGAAACACTTTATGTTTTTGCTTGGAACTGGCATTGTGCTTTTTATGTCTATAAGTGCTATTTTTGCGCCCTTTATTGCCCCCTATGATCCCACAGAGCTGCATTTAGACGCCATATTATTGCCCCCTTGCGATGCTTTTCCATTGGGTACAGACCAATTGGGCAGAGATGTTCTTTCGCGTTTACTGTACGGTGGACGAGTTTCTCTTTGGGTAGGCTTTGTGGCTGTGGGAATTTCTGTGAGTATAGGTCTAGTTCTTGGGTTGATTTCCGGCTATTTTGGAAAGTTAGTTGATGAAATTATTATGCGCGGTGTGGATATCATGCTGTGTTTTCCTTCTTTTTTTCTCATCTTGGCTGTTATTGCTTTTTTAGAGCCTAGCCTTAATAATATTATGATTGTTATTGGTTTAACCGGTTGGATGGGTGTGGCAAGGCTTGTACGGGCAGAAACTTTAAGCCTGCGCCAAAGAGATTTTGTGGCGGCGGCACGTTTAAGCGGCGCTTCTAGTAAAAGGATTTTAAGCCTACATATTTTACCTAATGCTTTAAGTCCTGTGCTTGTTTCTGCTACTTTAGGTATTGCCGGCGCCATCCTTACAGAATCCGGTTTAAGTTTTTTGGGATTAGGAGTACAACCGCCCACGCCCAGTTGGGGTAATATGCTTTTAGAAGGTAAAAATGTACTTGAAGTGGCACCGTGGATGTCTTTATATCCCGGCCTTGCCATACTCATAACTGTGCTTGGGTATAATCTTTTGGGTGAAAGTTTGCGGGATATATTAGATCCGCGCTTAAAATAAGTGTGTAGGAACAACTCATGTTAGAATTTTTACGAATACAAGGCCTTGCGCTTATAGATACCATGGAACTTGAATTTACACCGGGCATGAATGTGCTAACGGGCGAAACAGGTGCAGGTAAAAGTTTTATACTCAAATCCTTAAATTTTCTCTTGGGCGAAAAAATGTCTGTAGACATGATTCGTCAAGGGCACGAAAAAGCTCAAGTGGAAGCCATTTTTATAAAAAATGGAGAAGAACTTCTTTTACGTCGCGAACTTATGGCCGATACAGGGCGCAGCCGCCTATATATAAACGGAGTATTAAGCTCACAAGACGCTGTTCGCCAATTACGTGATGAGCTCATCATCCATACAAGCCAACACGGACAACAAAAGCTCTTGCAATCAAGCTACCAAGCGAAACTTGTTGACGCCATGCTGCCAAAAATTCCTCATGAAGAACGTGACCTTTTACACGAACGCAATGAGCTTTTAACGCAATTGCAAAAAATTACAGAGCAACGCACTCTACTCCAAGAAAAATACGATAAACTTGCAGAAAAGCGTGACCTTTTAGAAATGCAACAGCATGAAATAGATAAGGTTGCACCAGAGCCCGGCGAAGAAGATAAGCTTGAAAATCTGCGCTCAGAAGCGCGTCTGGCTTCTACTATGGCCGCTGATTATGAAAAAGCCTTGCAGCTTTTGCACGGAGATGACAACGAAGGCCTCATAAGTATTTTAGGGCAATTTGAACGCACCTTAGAAAACATTTGTTCTTATGAACCTAAAATACAGGAAGATTTAGAAAGCGTTGCGGCTTTGCGTCAAGCTTTACCCAACTTAGAATCTCGCTTACGTAAGGCTCCGGAAGCCTCTAGTCTAGATATGGATGCTTTAGAAGCACGTTTATACGCGCTCTCGCAATTAAAAAGAAAACTACACCGCTCTTTAGATGAAATATTGCAATTACGGCAAGAAATAGATGCCAATATTTCTTTTTTAGACTCATGCAGCCTAGATATTACTCAGCTTGCACGCCAAGAAGATGCACACAAAGAAAAACTTAAAGTTTTACTTTCAAAAATAATACCTTTGCGGCGTAAAGAAGCAAAGATGCTCACAGAAAAACTTGAAGTAGCCCTTCAAGGCCTAGGTTTTTCCAAGGATTTACAGATAATTGCTGACTTTGCTCCTTATGACATTTGGCAAGGCATTCAAGACGAAAAAGCCCGTTTGCTTTGGGCTCCCAATCCCGGCCAAGCTCCACAACCTTTGGATAAAATAGCCTCTGGCGGTGAGCTTTCGCGTTTTTTACTGGCTCTTGTGAGCATTAACACCGATCATGAACACGCCACATATATTTTTGACGAAGTGGATGCCGGTATTGGCGGAATAACTTTAAATATGGTTGCAGATCGCTTGAAACAATTGGCAAGCCAAAGGCAAATGCTGCTCATTACCCATTGGCCGCAATTGGCAGCCAATGCCAACAGCCATTTTTTCATAAGCAAGCACGAAGCACAGGGCAGCACCCTTACCCAATGCCAAAGGTTGGACTCTGAAGCGCGCGTGCAAGAGCTTGCACGTATGGCCGGTGGTGGTGAACAGGGGCAGCATCTGGCCAAAACACTCTCCAGCCCCTCTCAGCCTGCGTCTCGACAAAATAGTTTATTATAATACAATTAGTACCTTGCAAACATTTCACGAATTTTTGCAGAATCCTTGGTACGCAGCAAGGCTAAGGTAAGTAAAATTCTTGCCTTTTGCGGATTAAGGTTATCCGATGCAATAAAGCCATTTTTCATATCGCTGGGTGTGGGGGTAATAACGCCAGACCCTGTCCTTGAAGAACGCACCACCATAATCCTCTGCTTACTGGCAGCGCCAAAAAGCGCCTCCACCCTATCAGACATGCAACCATTACCTGTGGCAGCTATAACAATACCGTCCGGTTTGCTGGCAATGATGGCTTTGTGCATGGCGGTGGAAGCGTTCAGATATTCATATACAATATCTACACGCGGCAAGGTATGTACTTGCATAATGTCAAATTCGGTATGTGTTGTGTGTAAGCGTATGACATCGCGATAATAGACAGCTTTAAAATCAATAACATAACCAAGAATACCCAATTCATGTGCTTTGAATGTTTCTGAAGAGAGTGTGTTGGACTTTGTGCCTTCACGAGCTGCAATAATATGTCCATCAAGCACTATAAGCACGCCTTTGCCAGAAGACTCTTTGCTGGCAGCTACTCCCACAGCGTCAAGCAAGTTTAAAGGACCGTCAGCGCCTATGGCCGTGGCAGGCCGCATGGAACCGACTATGACCACAGGTTTTGAGCTTTTTACAACGAGATTAAGAAAATAAGCTGTTTCTTCAAGAGTATCTGTTCCATGAGTAACCACAATTCCATGGCAGGTATCATCTTCTAATAGGATATTAATTCTTTTTGCAAGTTTTAATAAAATATCAAAAGTAAAACTTTCACTGGGCACATTGGCAATCTGTTCTGAACGCACATGCGCAAGGTCTACGATGGAAGGTACGGCATCAATAAGGTCTTGGGCAGATAGGGTTCCGGCCTGATAGTTGGTAAAATTTGTGGCAGAGTCTGCGGAACCGGCTATGGTTCCGCCCGTAGCTAATATAACAATAGAAGGTAATTGCATATTTTTCTCCGCTATACTGATAATAAATGTATAAAAAATGCTACATGATACTTAACATAGCCTTAACATGGGCACAAGTTTTTAAGGAATTAACAAATACATTTTTGCATATTTTGTAACTAATTTATTTTATAAAAAAATAATATACTCTTTTGTGCAGCTATACATTTTCTCATAGAAATCGACAAATAAAATTGACAATCAAAGTCATATATAGTAGCTTCCAGTTTGCGAAATTACACCCGTAAAAAATTGCTCTATTTTATGCAGCAAAGTAAATTTAATATGGAGATATAACATGCCAAATACTTTAGCCGAAGGTGCCACTAACATCGAATATATTGTAAAAGATATTAACACTTTTGGTGATGAGGAGATGGAAAAATTTTTGCTCTCCTTGGGGTGTTATGCTGGGCAACAAATTACCATTGTTTCAAGGCTTAATCAAAACCTTGTTATTACAATAAAAGATGCAAGATATAGCATTGATGAAAATTTAGCAAAAGCCATATCTATTTAACAAAATATTTTAAAAGATGGAGGGATATATGAGAATTGCACTTGCTGGCAATCCTAACAGTGGAAAAACAACGTTATTTAACGCTGTTACGGGAAAAATCGAAAAGGTAGGGAACTGGGCCGGTGTTACCGTTGAAAAAAAAGAAGGAGACATCAAAAAAAGCCTTCTGAATAGCACCGAATCTATTATAGCGGTAGACTTGCCGGGGGCATATTCCATGTCTCCTTTTACTTCAGAAGAAAATATCACTCGTAAATTTGTTCAAGACGAAAATCCAGAAGCAATCATCAATATTGTTGACGCTACCAACTTAAGCCGCAGTTTATTTTTTACTACGCAACTTTTAGAAGTGGGCATTCCTGTGATTGTGGCTTTAAATAAAAGTGATCTCAATAGCAAAAAAGGTATTTCCATTGATATTGAAAAACTTTCTGCTGCACTAGGGTGCCCAGTTGTACCAACCATCGCGCACGCTGCACAAAATAATGGCTTAAAAGAGCTTATGGCGGCGGTTCTTTCTGTGAAAGGGCAAGGGCAAAAAGCGCCTTTCAGCCAAGAAATTTCTGGCATTTTAAGCAAGGAAGATGCCAAAGAGTATGACCTTAAACGCTATGAATTTGTAAACTCCGTTGTTGCATCAGTAGAAAAGCGCGAAACAGCCACCAACAAACAATCCATGCAAGACGCTGCCGATAGAATTTTAGCCAATAAATATTTAGGCATTCCTATTTTTGCCCTTGTTATGTGGGGAGTGTTTTATATTTCTCAAACCACCCTTGGCACCTTTATTGCCGATTGGTTGGTGGGCTATATTGATGCTTT
>CAYJGS010000006.1:11449-28878 GCA_964369505.1 uncultured Desulfovibrionaceae bacterium
CAGTTGTTGGCTTTTTACCACTCATTATGGTCATGTTTTTCTTGTTGTTCCTTTTAGAAGATTGCGGCTATATGGCTCGCGTTGCTGTGGTTATGGACAGATATTTAAAGTTCGTTGGCCTTTCCGGCAAGTCCATCATCCCCATGGTCATTGGCACAGGTTGCGCCATCCCAGGTGTTATGGCCACAAGAACCATCAGAAATGAACGCCAACGCAGAACAACAGCCATGCTCACCCCATTTATGCCTTGCGGAGCAAAGCTTCCTGTAATTGCTCTATTTGCCGGTGCATTTTTTGCTGATAACCCATGGGTGGGCACATCAATGTACTTCATGGGAATAGGTCTTATCATACTTGGTGCATTTGTAATTATGCGCATTTCAGGGCATAAAGATGCGCAATCTTTCTTTATTATGGAATTGCCTGTATATCAATGGCCAAGCCTTTGGCGCGCTACATTATCCATGCTTTCTCGCGGAAAGGCCTTTGTGGTTAAAGCAGCCACAGTTATTTTAGTGTGCAACGCGCTTGTGCAAATAATGCAAACCTTTGATTGGTCATTTGCTGTGGTTGCAGAAGGCGCTGAAAGCACAAGTATTCTTGCTTCCATTGCCAGTCCATTTGCTTTCTTGCTCCTTCCTTTAGGATTTGGCGCATGGCAATTGGCTGCAGCTGCCATTACCGGCTTTATTGCTAAAGAAAACGTAGTGGGCACCTTGGCTGTAGTATACGGTATCACAAACTTTATTGACACAGAAGAACTTGCTCTTGTTGAAGGTGCAACCACTGTTGCGCAAACCATGGGCATGACACAAGTGGCGGCTTTAGCATACCTTATGTTTAACCTCTTCACTCCGCCCTGCTTTGCAGCCATTGGCGCTATGAATGCTGAAATGGAAAACAAGAAATGGCTATTTGCTGGCATAGGCTTACAATTTAGCACAGCCTTTGTTGTAGCATTTTTAGTATATCAAGTGGGTACACTCATCACTTTGGGAACCTTGGGTACAGCCTTTATTCCAGGACTTATCGTTGTGGCCATATTGCTTGCTTTGCTTGTATATCTTGTAAAGAGAGGCAATGAAGTTTCTGCTCAAACCTACAAGGCCGCTACCGCACAATAAGCTTGTATTTTAAAAGCTTGTAGATAGCATACCTTCCTTGTAGATATTTTACTATGGGGAAGGTATTTTTTAAGATTCCTGCATTGAAAAACAATTGTGCAGGGCTCTTATTTTAAGGAGTAATTATGCACGATTATATCGCTTGGGCAATAATTATTGCCATTTTGGGCAGTGCTATAGGGTATATTATTATGCAAAAAAGAAAAGGGGTTAAGTGTATTGGTTGCCCTTCTGAGGCAAAGTGTTCTTGTGTACCAGCACAAGAGCTTAACCATAGAAAAGCATCAAACCATGAATGCCCTTGTCAGCATCAAAAATAATATACAGATTTAAGGTTGTAGTTTTCATCATTATTAAAAAATCACTTTACAAACATAAGGTTTTAGCGTTAGTTTTAGCGGAGTAGCATCATGTTTTATTTTTTATTTATTCCTTCATTATTATAACTTTAGAACACTTATGAAATATGCACTCCCAAATAAATATTTGCAAACAATACTAGATATATCTCAAGATGTTTACATCGTAGTTGAAAGTAACACTTTAAAGCTTTTGGATTATAACCCGGCTTTTGCAAAAGTAAGCTTTGGTGATATTTCACGTGATGCAGAAATTTACCTCAATAAAGAACCCTATTCAAAGCGTTTTTCTGGCCTTAAAGAAGTCATAAAAATACAATCGCAACTCTTGCTTCAAGGCGATGACCCATCCTCTTTTGCTTCCCTTCCCCTTGGTAACACCGAACATGCAAGCTATGATATTTCTGCAAAAGTTATACATATTATTGAAAATTCCACTGCCGTTTTTGTGCAGCTCTGCATAAATGAAGACATGAGCCTTGCTTCTAAAATTGCCATACATAACCTTGAACGACGGGATGTTTTGCTTAAAGCCACAAGTAAGGCAGCTCAAGAACTTCTTACCGAAAATGATAATTTTGACATTACCATTGATACAGTTTTAGGTATTTTGGGCAATGCCACCAATGTGGACAGGGTTTATGTGTGGAGTATTCATGGGGCTTTAGATCCTGAAAAAGATGACAGGCTTTATACTTCGCAGCTTTATGAATGGTCTGAAGGGGCAGAACCCCAGCAAGGTAATGAACTTACTGTAAATATGCTTGTAGATGAAGCCATACCCACATGGATAAGCACATTCCTTAATGGAAAGTGTGTAAATAGCCTTGTAAAAAATATGCCACAATTGGAAAGAGAACAATTAGAACCTCAAGGCATTATTTCTATTCTTACTGCCCCCATTATGTTTCACGGTCATTTGTGGGGCTTTATCGGTTTTGATAATTGCCGCTCTGAATATACTTGGAGTGCGGCAGAAGAAGATATTTTACGCACAGCAGGAACTCTCATAAGTACAGCCATTCATAGCAGACGCACCAATGAAGCTCTTTATAAAGCTCAAGAGCGTTTTTGCAATGCAGAAGAAGCTACAGGCGATATTATTTGGTCTGTAGATGAAAACCAAAATTTTGACTATATTTCCCCACGATTAGAAGCTGTTTTGCAATATAAACCAGAAGAAATGTTGGGTAAGCCTTTTAATGCGCTTTTGTATAAATATGATGAATTTATATGTACTGCCACCCCAAAAAATTGCATTATGCGTGATTTTGAATTAAGGGCACGCTGCAAAGACGGCACTATAAAATGGCTTCGTACATCTTGTAAATATACATTTGATTCTCAAGGAAATTTGCTTTTTGGTTTTGGTTCAAGCTCAGATATAACTCGAATTCATGATGTGCAAGATGCTTTGCAAATTGCCAATAAAGAATTGGAAGAAGCCATCAAAATTGCAAATGAACTTGTGGAATCTGCCAATAGAGCCAATGCCATTAAGGGTAATTTTTTGGCCAATATGAGCCATGAAATCCGCACTCCCATGAATGCCATTGTGGGTATTACACATCTTTTAAAACATACAGACTTAGATCAAAAGCAATTTGAATATATTGAAAAAATAAATAATTCAAGCAAATCTTTATTAAGCATTATTAATGATATTTTAGATTTTTCTAAAATTCAAGACGGAAATATGGTTATAGAAAAGCATTCTTTCACCATAAAATCTGTTGTTGATAACACTTTAAAATTAGCTAAACAGTGGATTGATAAAGAAAAAATGCATTTTTCTGTCCATGTTGATTCCGGCGTGCAAGAGCGCTATATAGGTGATGTTTTACGCCTTAACCAAGTGCTTGCAAGCCTCATTACCAATGCCATAAAATTTACGCATGAAGGCAGCATTCATATTGATGTGCATGTGGACAGCGAAAATAACGATTCGACACTCTTACATTTTTCTGTAAAAGATACAGGTATTGGTATTTCCAAAGAACATATGAACACCCTTTTTGAAGGCTTTACTCAAGGTGATATTTCAACCACAAGGCGTTACGGCGGCATTGGCCTTGGGTTAGCTTTATGTAAAAATTTAACTGTTCTTATGGGTGGAGAGCTTTGGTGCACAAGCAAAGTTGGAGAAGGCACCACTTTTAATTTTACGTGTCGTCTTGAAAAAGAAGCACATAAAATGCCTATCGTTACAAAATATTTGAAAAATATTGCCATTATAGCGGCCTTCCCCAGTGAAAAATCTTTTACTTCTCTGCAAAAAATACTCTCTCCTCTAGGGTATACCAATATATATTTTGCGCAAGATATACTGGAAATAAAAAAACACACAGATTCTACGATAAAACCAGAAATTATAATTTTACACCAAGAATTTAGCGAATCGTCCATTATAAAAAGCGTGCTTAGCAACAATAAACACTATTTTGGCGATGTGCCTATTATTTTCTACGCACACACAAAAAATGAATTGATACCCGAACTTTACACAACAATTGATACACTTGAAGCTTCTGTGCTTCACGATTCATTTGTAAATATTTTAGGCCCTTCTTTTGAGCAAGATGCAGCCTTACTTCAAGACAGTTTTGAAAAACTTTTGCGTGAAAAGCACGCAGGCAAGAAAATCTTGCTCGTAGAAGATAATGAAGTAAATCAAATGATTGCCCAAACAATACTTGAAGAAGTAGGCTTTGTTGTTTCTGTTGCCAATAACGGTGTAGAAGGTTGTGAGCAAATATGTCAAGACGATTTTGATTTAGTAATCATGGATATACAAATGCCCAAAATGGACGGGCTTACCGCGGCCAAAAAAATCCGTGAAAATCCTAAATTTGATCATATTCCTATTATTGCCATGACAGCGCATGCCATGGAAGAAGACAGAGAAAAAAGTCTAAGTGCTGGCATGAACGACCATACTACAAAACCCATCGATGCACCCCAATTATTTAAAGTTCTTTTGTATTGGCTTTCAAAATAATCATACACTTAATTGAGAGAGCTTGCAGTAATGACTAAAATATTATTAGCTTGTGTAAATAGTTCTGTATCCTTAGTCGGTTATGACTTACAAAAACGTTCGGCTTTTTGGTATTGCCCAGGTAATATATTAAGAGTTTGTGGGGTTTGTACCGAAGAAAATTCTTTGTGGGTAGCTTCGGATAATACCGTTACTCGCATAAATTCTGATGGCATTTTCCCATATAACTTACCAGGCCCTATGGATAATTTAGCTCATAGCGTCAAAGTTTTAAGCAAAGAAACTTTAGCTGTGGTAGATACGGGTAATTCTCGTATTTTACTTTTACATACAGAAGGCGGCATGGCCATTACTCGCTCTCCTTTACAAGAATGGGAATTTGCCTTGCCTCATGATGCCATCCATTGTAATGATGTTATTGCTTGGCGAGACGGATTTTTGGTTTCAGCTTTTTCACACCAACCATTCAGAAATATTCAAAAAAAATGCCCTACTTGGAAACAAGAAGGACTTGGGGTTATTTTTTATATAAGAAGTAAACAGGGGCAAATTATTTCTTCTGTGGTAGCTTCTGGTCTTAACTGTCCTCATTCTATGGTAGAACATGATGGATGTATTTATTGTTGTTCTTCATCAACTGGAACACTATACCGTTTTACGCCGGCTTTAAACGGATCCTTAAATTTTGACAAAGAGTGGCATATTACGGAAAATCATTTTTTGCGCGGCGCTTTGCGTGTTGCCGATGGTTGGATATTGGGTGGAAGCTCACGCCGTGAAAAAGATACACAAACACAAAGCGGTATGGCTATTTTTCATCTTAATGATAACGGAGAATTAAACGAACATCAGGTAGCGCCGGTTGGAGAGATATACGATATTTTACCTTGGAATAATTACATTATGCGCGGTGTAGCAAAGCAGTGCATGCTTTTGCCGACTTTGGATTTACCGGGCGAATTTCCTGCCCGTTGCGCAGATGCCCTATTAGATTCAATTCTATAAACGCCAGAGCCTTAATAATCTCTTAGAGTTTTGGAAATAAAATTCTACACGCAATAATAATGAGCACGACACCGCCCATTATGCTGGAGTATTTTACAATATACGTATTTTTTTGCAATAAACATCGGCTTAAAATCATACCTAAAGCTGTTAAAATAAAACAAACTATACCAATAATCGCCGCAGGACTCCAAATTTCCATATGTAATGAAGCAAAAGTTCCCCCCATGGCCAAAGCGTCAATGCTGGTAGCAATGGCCAATGTCAAAGCTGTTATTCCCTTGGTGGGATCAAATGTATTGTTACAGTGAGCATTTTCTTCTTGAGTGTACGTACAGCCATCCCAAAGCATTTTGCCACCTATGCCAACAAGCAAAACAAAAGCAAACCAATGTGCATAATTTTCTATAATATTATACAGTTGACTAAAAAGAAAAAAACCTAAAAGCGGCATGAAAAATTGAAAAAAACCAAAAATAGACGCCATGCGCAAAATATGCTTGGCAGAACAGCAGCCTTTAATACTTACCACAAGAGCTACAGAAAAAGCGTCTATGGCAAGAGCAATAGCTATGACAAAAATTTCAAATAAGCTCATGAAGATATTTTTTTTGTAAGATTACGTTATAGTTATACATGGTAAAAATAGTTTCAATAAAAAATGCTATAAAATAACATTCTGCGTTGTTTTATATCGAAATATAACTGTATAAGCAATATATAATTATATGCTGTCAAATTATATATATTCTTATTCATATAAAAAAAATATTCTAAATAAGTTGCCATAAAGAATTATTTTTTGACAAAATTTTAAAAAAAAATTATCGTTTTTAAAAATAAAATATATATGAGGTATATATGTGCGGAATTATAGGTTATACAGGATTCCAACCTGCTTTGCATATCGCTTTGGAAGCTTTGCGTAAACTTGAATACAGAGGCTATGATTCAGCAGGTATAGCATACATAGACAGTAATAAGTTTGAAACAACTAAAGCTGCAGGAAAATTAGAAAATCTTGATAAAATCATCAGACCTCAGCTGCATAAAAATGTCACTTGTGCCATTGGGCACACCAGATGGGCAACACACGGTGAAC
The DNA here is from genome assembly GCA_964369505.1 of uncultured Desulfovibrionaceae bacterium. Taxonomy (GTDB): domain Bacteria; phylum Desulfobacterota; class Desulfovibrionia; order Desulfovibrionales; family Desulfovibrionaceae; genus CAYJAD01. The sequence continues at coordinate 18,038 of CAYJGS010000006.1, forward strand.
CCACAAAAGAAAATGCGCATCCGCACTTAGATAATGCTAAAAGGCTTTGCATTGTTCACAATGGTATAATTGAAAATTACTTGGAACTTAAGGATTTTTTAAAACCTTTAGGCATAAAATATGCTTCGGCAACAGATACAGAAGTTCTTGTGAATTTCATTGCTTATCATCTTGAAAAAGAGGGAAGCATTGAAAAAGCCTTGCAAGTAGCTTTAGCGCAAGTAAAGGGAGCTTATGCGCTCGTTATTTATGATATCACAGCACCTGATACACTATGGGCAGTCAGACAATCTGGCCCCATGCTTTTGGGTGTTGGACAAAATGAGTATTTTATTGCCTCTGACGCGCCGGCATTTATTGCTTGGACTAAGGATGTGGTTTTTATCAATGAAGGAGAACTGCTTTGCTGTACAGCCCAAGGCTATGTATTAAAAAATATCGCAGACTTAACAGAGATTGTTAGAGAACCCGTAACGCTTGCTTGGGATACTGTTTCTGCCCAAAAAGATGGCTATAAGCATTTTATGCTTAAGGAAATTTTTGAGCAGCCAAAAGTTATCGAAGACTGTTTGCGCTCGCGCATTATGGATTCAAAGGTGCACCTTCCAGAACTTGATAACCTTGGTATACCGCGTCGAATTCATATTACAGCTTGCGGAACTTCATATTATGCTGCCCTATGGGGTAAGGATATTATTGAAGAATTAGCCGGTATTGCTGTTAATGTTGAATTAGCATCGGAATTTGCATTCAGAAGCCCTGCCTTTTTTGACGATGAATTTATGCTTTGCCTGAGTCAAAGTGGTGAGACAGCAGACACATTGGCGGCTTTGTTTAAAGCAAAAAATAATAATATAAATACCGTGGCTATTTGCAATGTTTTGGGTTCATCTTTATCCAGAGAAGCAAATACCACACTATATACGCATGCCGGGCCTGAAATCAGCGTAGCGTCCACCAAAGCCATGACCGCACAATTGCTGCTATTACTTTTGATGGCCATGTACTATGCACAAAAAAAGCATATGAATGCGCAAAAGGTACTTGAATATATAGATGGATTGACTAAACTCTCAGAAACTGTGGAAAAGGAATTACCAAATATTGCTCAAAAAGCGGAAGAACTTTCCATCGAATATTACAAAGAAGCTCATTTCTTTTTTCTGGGCAGAGGATACCAATATCCACTAGCCCTTGAAGGTGCGCTCAAAGTAAAAGAATTGTCTTACATCCATGCTGAAGGCTATTCTTCTGCAGAAATGAAACACGGCCCCATTGCTTTGATTGATAAAGAATTCCCTTCGTTTATCTTGGCAGCAAGAGACAATTTGTTTGAAAAAGTCCGTTCTAACACCGAAGTTGTGCAGGCCCGCAGAGGAAGAACTATTGTTCTTTCAGATAAAGATGCCCCCATTCATGGAACACATAGCTGGCAATTACCTCTTGCTGAAACACAACCCTTACAAAGCTTTTTAATTTTACCAGCCTTACAATTATTTGCTTATTATATAGCAACACAGCGAAATCTTGATGTAGACCAACCTCGTAATTTGGCAAAAAGTGTGACAGTGGAGTAATTTTATTAATTACAATGTATTGAATTACAAGAGTACATGCAACCATGCATAATCAAAATGCCCCGAATGAAAATATCACTGCATTGCGTTGCGATATTTTTAATGATGTTACTATATTGCCTCAACTTTATGTGGGGATAGTTCATGAAGGACCTTTTGCTTTATTTGCTTGTGGAGCGTTTTGTAATGAAAAAGCTTTAAGCCAAGTACACGGCTTACCTAGTATGGGCAGAGTAAATGCACAACTTCCTCATATAAAAGCACAACATGTTATTGATAAAGAAGTCATATATGCAGGCGAATTTTTAGGATATTGGGGGCATTGGGGACATTTTCTTTTAGAAACATTACAAAGATTATGGTACACAAAGCATAAAAAATTACCCCTTGTATGGGTATTGCATGAGAAAGAAAATTGCGATTACGCATCTGTTTTTACAGACAACTATAAAGAAGTTTTCCATAATTTAGGCATTGATACTGAACATATATTTATTACCGAGCCAACCAAATTTAGCAAGGTGCACTTTCCTGAACCGGGTTTGAGCATTTCTGGCTATGCGCATCCTGAGCAGATGAGTTTTTTAGGGTATCATGAAGGGCAAGTCCGTAAAGGAAGGTATGTATATATTTCGCGTTCACGCTATGAACATTGTGTTAATGAAAAACAATTGGAAGATATACTAAAAAATCACGGCTGGGAAATTATTTTTCCTGAAGATTTGGCCATATCCCATCAGCTTGAAGTGTTAACTACAGCAGAAATTTGCATGATGATTTCCGGTTCCGCACAGCATTCATTGCTTCTGACAAAAAACTCAAAAACACGTTTTATTGTTATCCCGCGTATACACACAGATATTTATAATGCTATTGCGAACTTTAAATCCGATAATTATTTTCTTCTTGATTTAGAGAAAAAAGTACACAATCCAGGAACACCGGATAATAGAAAAAACTTTACTATCGATTTAGAAGAATTGCAAAAAATAATAGAAAAAACAAACAATTTTACCGCAAATATATCTGACTTTCCTGATATTTTAAAATCTCCTAATAAAATACCAAAACATAATATGCAAGTACCTGAGTCTTATTATACTAAAGATTGTTCGGTTACAGAAGAAGAAAAGTTTTTTTATGAAGCCATATTTTTATATAGAGCAAAAAAATATGCAGAAGCACATAAAATTTTAATGCATTTATATAATAAAAAATTGCTTAAATTTTTTATGTATGAATATTTCTTTACTATTATTGAAAAATACGATGCAGTATACGGAACAAAGACACAGCTTGACTTTGATAAACAGCAATTTTCATTTGAAAGAGCAAAAAAAATCCTTACAGCTAATCCCGAAGATTCCAATAATTATATTATACTGGCAAAACATTTTTCCAGAAGAAAACATTTTGATGATGCCATAAAGGTTTTACATAATGCAATAAAGAAGTTTCCTAAATGGGGCTTGGCCTATGCCACTCTTGCAGAAATATACCTTGCCCAAAAAGAAAATAAATTAGCTTTATCCTACGCAAAGAAAGCATTTTATTTTGAACCTTTAAATCCAAAGATAAAAAGATTATTAGCATATTGTATGCACTTTAATAATGTTAGCTAATATTAACGTCAAATATGTTATGGAATATAATCTCAAAAAAATAAAAATTTTTTACTGCTTATAAAAATACTTGATACCATCTTCTGGTATGAAGAATGTTCTAATATATCCATCATATGACACAACAACAAACTCACCCGTTGCAGGAAGAAAATATGCCGTGTCAGAATCATCTTGGGTTCTTAATAAAACTGTATCAGCATGTATAACTTCATTGGCTCTTTTTACATATGCAGCAGCAGAAGAATATCCCATTTCAATTCCGTGCTTTTTAAAATGATTGTATAAATATTTTTGATTTTTAAATGCAACGCTATGATTACTGTTTGATACATTTGGTGTAGTATCATCAAAGAATTTAGAGCCAAGTATAGATGCTACTATTGCTATTACAGCAAACAGATATTTTGTCTTTGACATAAAAAACGTATATCTATTAAATTTTGGAATACGATGTTTTGTACGTGTTTTATGTTTTATTGGCATTTTCATAGTTTTTAAAGTAGTTTATGTGACAAAAGTAAACTTGCAGCACAATAAACCAATAATAACGACATTATTGTATTGGTTATTTTAGCATAGTCGGAAAATAAACATTTGAAAAGAGTACCAAATGCAGACCAAAGTAAAGTACACGCAAAACCAATAAAGCAAAGCAAAAAAGCAAATAAAACTAAGGCCCAAACATTATCTCCATAATACGGAAGAATATACGCATCCATAGAAACGATACAATATATATAAAACTTGGGATTAATAAACTGCAAAGTCATTCCGGCAATAAAATTGCTACTACCCTTTCTTTCTTCTATTAAGCTGCTATTTTTAAATGTTTTCCATGCAAGATATAGTATATATGCTGCTCCAAGTACAAGCATGGGCAGTTCGACAACAGGTATGAGTGAAGCGAGCAAAGAGCTAAAAATTGTACATAAAGTAATGACAAAGCAAAAACCTGTGAAAATCCCAAAATTAAATGGCAATGCTTTTGTGAATCCCAATACACTGGCATTGGACATAGACATGATATTATTAGGACCTGGCGTAATGGCTGTAACAACCGCATAGATAATAAAGTCAAACCAATTAAACATTTTTTTCCTTAAAAACATGCTACTGAAAGCGTAAATAGTTATATATACAAAAGTATTAGCTATAATAATCAATATAAAAGCTTTTGGCAAGACTTCATGCTCTATCATTAAAATTAAATATTTTCTATAGATACAGCGCATAGTGCAAGTATGTATTGACAGAATTGCAAGGAAAAAATAATATTCCCATATACTAACATATGGGAGATATTCATGGATATGAAAGAAATCCGCACTAAGGCCAAGGAACTTTTTAAAGGATCTTGCCGAGTGTGTAAATTTTGCGACGGTAAAGTTTGTACTGGAGAAACCCCCGGCATGGGCGGATGCGGTACAGGTTCTTCTTTTCACAACAACTACAGTGCCTTAAAAAATGTTCGCTTGAATTTACGCCTTGTGCATGATGTGAAAAAACCTGATTTATCCACACATATTTTAGGTTTAAACCTTTCCATGCCGCTTATGATAGCACCTATTGGCGGAATTTCTTATAATATGCAAAGCGCCATTCCAGAAGATGCTTATATAAATGCCATTGTTGACGGGGCAAAAGAAGCCGGAATTATAGGTACCACAGGTGACGGTGTACCGGATATTATTCACGAATGTGGATATGCAGCCATAAAAAATGCACAAGGCCATGGTATTCCTTTCATAAAACCTTGGGATAGCAATGAATTTAATGTGAAATTTGAAAAAGCTTTGCAAACTCAATGTTCTATCATCGGCATGGATATTGACGCAGCGGGTCTTATTACTTTGGCTTTGCAAGGTCGCCCTGTTTCTCCTAAGTCTTTAGAAGAATTAAGCGCTATTACAGCTATGATCCATGCAGAAAAGAAAAAGTTTATACTTAAAGGCATTATGACTGTTCAAGATGCTGAAAATGCTGTTAAAGCGGGTTGTGATGCCATTGTGGTATCTAACCACGGTGGGCGCGTTTTGGACCACACTCCCGGCACAGCCGAAGTGCTCCCCCATATTGCCAAAGCTGTAAAAGGTAAAATAACCATATTGGTAGACGGCGCGGTGAGAGACGGTTTTGATATACTAAAAATGCTTGCATTGGGCGCTGATGCTGTCATGATTGGTCGACCTTATTCTGTGGCTGCTGTAGGAGGTCTAAAAGAAGGTGTTGTTTCTTATACAGAAATTTTAAGAAATCAACTTACCCAAGCCATGGTGCTTACAGGAACACCTTCTGTGCAGCATGTATGTTCTGACATTATTTGTTAATTTTTAACGTACAATGAGCAACATTACTAAAAAATGCCATCCGGCATATAAAATTTTTTGGGCATGTGTGATTTATTGACGCACACAATATTAATTAAACCTGCAATGTGAGGTAATTATGTTTACGTTTTTGTTTGCGGTATTTTTACTTTTCTTTGGCTATTTTGTGTATAGCAAATTCATAGCCAATGTATTTGGTGTAGACGGTTCACGCGCTGTTCCTTCACAAACCAAAGCAGATGGCTTTGACTTTGTGGAACTTCCTTCTTGGAAATCTTTTCTTATCCAATTTCTTAATATTGCAGGTACAGGACCGATTTTTGGCGCCATTGCAGGTGCCATGTGGGGAGCTAATGCTTTTTTATGGATAGCCTTTGGCTGCGTTTTTGCCGGCGCTGTGCACGATTTTTTAATAGGTATGATGTCGGTGCGCTCCAACGGAACCACCGTAGCTGAACTTGTGGGCGAAAATCTCAATCAATTTTGCAGAAAAATTATGATTGTACTTTCAGCCGTCTTGTTGCTCTTGGTAGGTGTTGTATTCATAGCTTCACCTGCTGATATTTTAGCAAACTTAACGGGCATGAATAGATGGGTTTTCATTGTAATTATTTTGCTTTACTACCTTCTTGCCACTATTTTACCGGTGGATAAAATCATCGGTAAAGTCTACCCCATCTTTGGCATAGCTCTTTTGATCATGGCAGTGGGTATTGTTGTTGGTATGCTATATACAGGATTGTTTTTCCAAATTCCTGAATTTGACTTTTCAAACCCCCATGTGGCTTCCAAATCTATTTTCCCTTATTTGTTTATATCCATTGCTTGCGGTGCCATTTCTGGTTTCCACGCAACGCAAGCTCCCATCATTGCCCGTTGCATCAAAAGTGAAACTGAAGGCCGCAAAGTATTTTATGGCGCCATGATCACCGAAGGATTTGTGGCACTTATTTGGGCTGCGGCTGCCATGACATTTTTTGGCGGCTTAGAAGGCCTGGCCGGCGCCGGTTCTGCCCCTGTGGTTATTAACAAAGTATCTGCCGGACTTATGGGCAGTATTGGAATGATTTTAGCTGTTCTTGGCGTTGTGGCCTGCCCTATTACTTCCGGCGACACAGCTTTCAGAGCACTTCGCTTAACCATAGCCGACGCGTTTAAAATAGATCAGAACAAAAAAATCAATAGATACTATATTGTAGTGCCTATTTTTGCCATAGCAGCAGCTTTGTTATTCATAGATTTTGCCATCATTTGGCGTTATTTCTCTTGGTCAAACCAAACATTGGCCACCTTTGCTCTTTGGGCAGCTGCTGCATATCTAAAGAAAAACGGTAAAGCGTATTTGGTTGCCATGATTCCTGCCATGTTTATGACTGTGGTTGTTACTTCATATATATTGGTAGCACCAGAAGGTTTCTACAGCTTCATGACTTCCATGGTAGATTTAAAAACAGCAGAATTGTATGGCACCGGTGTGGGTGTTATCCTTGCTCTTGTACTTGCTTTTGTGTTTAATGCTAGAATTAAGAGTAATAACGCATAACAAAACATACAACATAAATACATGGGGGGAAGCATCTTTAAGATACTTCCCCCCGTTTTATTATATACTACTCTACTTTATTTTTCATACTGTTATTATTCTATTTCTTTCCACCAAGCATCAAATTTTTGGTTTGGATCATCAATATATATAACTTCACCAATTAATGGCGTAAGTAACGTATAATCTTTACCTTCACTTGCTTGCGCAAAAAGCTCCAATGGAGCTTTCCAGTCGTGTAAAGCTATGGCAAATTTGCTATTGTGAGAAGGTAACACGCGCTTAGCCCTCAATTCTGTTGCAGCCACTGCCGCATCTTTTGGCAATAAATGTATGTGTGGCCAGCCATCGGCATTAAATTGCCCTACATCTAAAATGGCCACGTCAATTGGGCCAAATTTTTTAGCAATTTCTTTAAAATGATCGCCATAACCCGTATCACCGCTAAAAAGTATTTTATATTTAGGGCTGATTACGGCAAAACCTGCCCAAAGAGTTTTATTTTTAGAAAGAAGGCGACTTGAATAATGTCTTGCTGGCAAAATATGCACTTCCATATCATTTTTTAGTCGAAAGCCGTCATACCAATAACCTTCTTTTATTTGTTCAGGCTTATAACCCCAAAGTTCCAAATGCGCTCCCACACCTAAGGGTGCAATGACAGTGGGCACCTTATCCTTTAAAGCTTTCATGGTGTCATATTCAAGGTGGTCATAGTGATCATGGGTAATAAGCACATAGTCTATGGGGGGTAAATCGTCTACAGAATATATATTTGTCCCCTTAAAGGACTTATTTAAAAAAGAAAATGGTGCTGCGTATGACGCAAAAACAGGATCGATAAGTATGCGTATGCCATTTATTTGCATATAAAAAGAAGAATGCCCCAAGGGAACAATAACATTTTGCTCTTTTTTAAATGCTTTTAAATCTGTATGTACTGTGGGAATAGGGTTTGCAGGCACACGTGAGCCTTCTTTTTTATCAAAATGTATATTATACATTCGCAAAATATAATTATCTTTTACTAAATTAGTGGGTTCAGGCATGGTGTTAAAAAAAGTCCCATCCTTATATGTGGGTGTGTTCTCAATTCTTTTTAAGCGCTCACCTGTGGGATCTGCTCCAAAGCTTTCGTGGGTAAAAATCGAATAAGCATAAGCCCCAATACCTAACAATAACATAAGAAAAATATAACGTTTTTTAAACATCATCACTCCAGATTCAAGCAGTTGAAAAATCATTTTTATAGACATCCGCATCGTAGGCAAAAAATAACAAAAGAGCAAGATATAAGAAAAAGTTTATCCTAAAAAAGCTGTAGTATATATTGAAGGCTGACTTTGGTGAAGAATCCCCCAAAAAAAAAGACCTGCTATTACACAGGTCTCAAAATTTATGGGGCGAATGATGGGTTTCGAACCCACGACCACCTGAGCCACAACCAGGTGCTCTACCAACTGAGCTACATCCGCCGTCCGTGAGAAGTTTTCTACACGTTCACTATACCTTTGGCAAGTATTTTTCCTCATGTTCAAAAAAAAATTTTGCACTACACAAAAAAATAGTATCACATTTTCAATAAAATTCGTATATGTATTTGATTTTTAAGAAATAAATTTTATACTTAATAACTAGCATATTTTACGTTCTTCATATATCTTGTGCCAAGAGCAACGATTAACAGAGCAAAAGATTTTTTATGCTATTTGGAGAAACTTCATGGAATGCCTTGTGATAGAAGGTGGTTCGGAACTTAAAGGAACCATCTCTGTAAGTGGTTCAAAAAACGCCGCCTTACCCATTTTATTCGCTTCAATTTTACTTGATTCACCCATAACTTTCACCAACGTTCCCAATTTGCGTGATATACACACAACTTTAGCACTGCTCAATATTCTTGGGTGCCAAGGTCAATTTGATAAAGGCAGTGCTTATATTGAACCACAAACATTACAAGAACATGCTCCTTATAATCTTGTAAAGACCATGCGTGCTTCTGTGCTTTGCTTAGGCCCATTACTCGCTCGCATTGGTAAAGCTAAAGTTGCTTTACCGGGTGGTTGTGCCATTGGTGCAAGACCGGTGGATCAGCACTTAAAAGCTTTAGAAAAAATGGGAGCTACATTTGAACTGGAAGAAGGTTATATAATAGGCTCTTGTAAAAAACTTAATGGCGCTAACATTACTTTTGATATGCCAACGGTTGGAGGCACAGAAAACCTGCTTATGGCGGCGGCTTTGGCACATGGTGAAACAGTATTAGAAAATGTGGCGCGTGAGCCAGAAATTGTTGATTTAGCAAAATTTCTCATCTCTTGCGGTGCTCGCATAGAAGGGCATGGAACAAGCACCATAAAAATACAAGGTGTTTCTTCGCTCAAAGGCAATACATATGCCATTATGCCAGACCGTATTGAGGCTGGCACTTTCTTAGCAGCAGCGGCCATTACAGCCGGGGATTTGTTGGTTGAAAATTGTCCATGGGAAGAGCTTGAAGCTGTTATAGAAAAAATGAAGGAAATGGGTGTCACCATAGAAAAAACACCTCAAGGTGTGCGCTGTGCTTGCCCTTATGGATTACAATCTTTACACGGTGTGGATATACAAACACAACCCTTTCCGGGTTTTCCAACGGATATGCAAGCCCAGATCATGGCACTTATGACCTTAGCTCAAGGTAATTCTTTGATTATGGAAAATATTTTTGAAAATCGCTTTATGCATGTGCCGGAACTGGTTCGCATGGGTGCAAATATTAAAATTTCTGGGCGTTCAGCCATGGTTCGAGGTGTAAAAGAGCTAAAAGCTGCCCCTGTGATGGCCTCTGATTTACGAGCGAGTGCCGCTTTTGTTTTGGCAGGGCTTCAAGCGCGTGGCAAAACTCGTGTGCAAAGAATTTATCACCTTGACAGAGGCTATGAACATATAGAAAAAAAATTATGCGCTGTGGGCGCAAAAATTTGGCGAGAAGCAGAATAAGAATATATATTCTTATTCTATTATTGATTTTTTACGATTTTATAGGCTACATATGAAATTTTCCACACGTACACGTTATGGTTTGCGGTTTCTTATTCACCTTGCAGCTTGCCCGGAAGGACAACTTATTCAATTGGGTGAATTAGCAAAAGAAGAAGGCATTTCAGCAGGTTATTTAGAGCAAATTGTGCGACACTTAAAACCTCTTGGCATTATGCATTCTGTCCGTGGGGCTGCGGGTGGATATACACTTGCGTGTAAGCCAGAAAATATTAATATGGAACAAGTATTCTTACACCTTGAAGGAGATATTTCGCCTGTTTCATGTCTTACAGACAAACACAAATGCAATCGCAAAGATTTTTGCACAACGCGAGCATTTTGGGATAGCTTTGATAAGCATGTGCGTGTTTTTTTAAGTAATATGACCTTACAAGATGTTATAGATCAATACGGAATTTCTGAACCTTTTTCAGCAAATGGAATAGCTACTTTGAGTGGTTGTAAATAATTATCATTTTTTTGTTTGATATATTCTACGTTATATTGCATAGATTATGCTAGTTTTAGTTTACTTATAAAGGAGCTTTTTTATGTGGGATTATACCGATAAAGTCCGTGAACATTTTATAAATCCTCAAAATGTTGGACAATTAGAAGGTGCCAATGCCATAGGTGAAGTAGGAAGCTTAGCTTGTGGCGATGCTTTAAAGTTATTTTTAAAAATTGACGAAAAAGGTATTATTACCGACGCGAGTTTTCAAACATTTGGCTGTGCCAGTGCCAT
>CAYJGS010000007.1:0-28131 GCA_964369505.1 uncultured Desulfovibrionaceae bacterium
ACCGGCACAGCAAAAAGAACACTGTCTAAGCGGTCAAGACAGCCGCCATGCCCCGGTAAAAAATTTCCGGAATCTTTCACATTAACAGCTCGCTTTAATGCCGATTCAAACAAATCGCCCAATTGTGCAAAGGCATTTAGTAAGACACCAAGCAAGGCAAAAGCCCACCATTCGCCTGTACCAAGCCAAAGCCCAAGCCCCGTACAAACCACAACGCACCCCACTAAAGAGGCCAGCGCGCCTTCGGAACTTTTATTGGGGCTTACCCTTGGCCAAAGCTTATGGCGTCCATAGCGTGTACCGATGTAATACGCCGTAACATCAGAAGCTATCACAGCGCTGAGCACAAAGAAAAGCTTGGGCGAAGTAAGATATGTGGTTGGCAAAAGCAGCAAGGGAATATAGGCAAGCCCCACCAAAAAAATACTGCCCGGGGCAAAATCGTCTTCTTCTTCGTCAATAACGTCTATTCTAAATAGATAGCTTAAGGCCGTGAGTACAAAGCCCCCGCCAAGAAATACCAGCGCGTCTTGCGGTCTTTGCATCCACGTAAGGCAAAGCATGCCCCAGCCCAGTAATATGCCACAAATACGCATGCGAACACGCCCTGTGGGGCCCCAAAAGAGCGAGTAGAATTCCCACAAAGTTAAGGCGCACAAAATGAGCACAGAAAAAAGCAAAAACCAACCGCGTACCACAAGGGCAAGGCCTGTAATGGCGGCAAGGATCAAACCTGTTATAATCCGCTCTTTACAAACGGGAAAACCTTTTATCACTAATGTGCTCCTTATTCAAAGCATTAATAAGGCTCTTTTGCGCAATTAATTGCGCGAAGGCTTTTGTGCCTTTCCATCCGAAAACGTGTTTTCGTGCCTTTCCGCTTGGCAGCTTTGCTGACAATAGCGGCGCAAAACCCACAAAGTGGGGTTTGTCATCGAACTGAGACCTATACATAATTATGTAGAGGTCTTAAATTACTATGAGTTAAATTTTACCAAAGCGACGATGTCGCGCGGCATAATCTTGCAAGGCCGCGTGCAAGGCTGCCTCGTCAAAATCCGGCCAATATGTAGAGCAAAAATAAAATTCGCTATACGCACACTGAAAAAGTAAAAAATTACTGATGCGTATTTCACCGCTGGTGCGGATAACAAGGTCAGGATCAGGAGTATCCTTACTGTACAGAGCTTGCTTAAAAGCTTCTTCCGTCACGTCTTCAGCTGTAATGCCTTGCGCTATAAGCAGTTTTGTGGCGCGCAATATTTCATTGCGTCCGCCATAATTCAAAGCCAAATTCAAATACATGGGTGCTTTTTGACCGGGCTTTGGGCTTGTGCGCTCAATGCCGTGTTGCAAAGCCTTACGCGCCGCAAAGGGTAATGCTTCCACATCGCCAAATACTTGTAAGCTAATGCCTTCTTGCTCCATAAGCGGCACTTCTTTGGCTAAAAAGTCCACCAAGAGCGAAAAAAGCGTGGACACTTCTTCTTTAGGGCGATTCCAATTTTCGTGAGAAAAAGTGTACAGGGTCAAATGCGCTATACCAAGTTTACGGCATTCTGTAACGATTTTACGCACGGCCAAAGCTCCGGCCTTATGCCCTTCTGTGCGCACAAGGCCGCGTTCCTTTGCCCAGCGGCCATTACCATCCATGATAATGGCTATGTGTTGCGGCAAAATAGAATCCATTAGATATCCATGATTTCCTTTTCCTTAGCCTGGCATTTTTTGTCAGTCTCAGCCACGTATTTGTCGGTAAGCTTTTGCACGTCATCGGTGGCTTTTTTTAAATCATCTTCAGAAATGGCTTTGTCTTTTTCTAATTTTTTTAGTTGGTCATTGGCATCGCGGCGCACATTGCGCACGGCAATTTTGGCATCTTCGCTGTATTTGCGCGAAACCTTAACCAAGTCTTTACGACGTTCTTCGGTAAGGGGGGGGATAGAAATGCGAATAATTTTTCCATCGTTAATAGGCGTTAAACCTAGGTCAGATTTTAAGATAGCCTTTTCAATGGGGGCAAAGGCGCCCTTATCCCAAGGTTGAATGGTCACGGTACGACTGTCTGGAATTGCCACAGAAGCCACCTGATTTATAGGTGTTGGGGTGCCGTAATAATCGGCTTTGATGTCGTCCACTAAAGATGTGCTAGCGCGACCTGTGCGTAATTTTGCAAAGTCTTTGTCCATATTACTTACGGCTTTGAGCATGCGATCTTCGGCATCTAAAAGTACTGTATCTTTGTCCATATATCCTCCTAATTATAAAAATAATCAAATTATATAGTTAAGGCGCAAACCTTTGTTCCTTCCTCTTCCCCACACACCACGCGTTCAATATGCCCGCCAAACATTTTGCACACAAAAATGGGCACATTATTATCTTGTGCCAAAGCAATGGCTGTTGCGTCCATAACGCCCAAATGTTTGGCTAAAGCTTCGTCATAACTTACCGTGGTATATTTCACTGCATCGGGATATTTCATGGGGTCTTTATCATATACGCCGTCTACTTTGGTAGCTTTCACAATGGCGTCACATTGAAGCTCCATACCGCGCAAAGCCGCTGCTGTGTCGGTGGTAAAATAGGGATTACCCGTTCCGGCTGCACAAATAACAACACGTCCCTTTTCCATATGCCTTAGGGCGCGGCGGCGAACAAATGGTTCACACACTTCTTGCATGGTAATGGCCGAAAGAACCCTTGTGGGAAAGCCTTGCTTTTCTAAAACATCTTGCACTGCAAGGGCATTGAGCACTGTGGCTAACATGCCCATATAATCAGCGGATGAGCGTTCCATACCTTTAGCCGAAGAGGAAAGTCCGCGAAAAATATTGCCGCCGCCAATAACCAAGGCTACTTCCAAACCAAGCGAAACAACTGTGCCTATTTCTTGGCAAATTTGAGAAACAGTTTCCGGATGAATACCGTGTTTTTGTTCGCCTGCTAAAGCTTCGCCGCTGATTTTAAGCAAAATGCGTTTGTATTGTAACGTTGGCATAGTATCTCCACGGTTTACGGTTAAGACAGATTTCTGCACTAAGGTTTCATCGAACATGCACGCTGTCGCTCACTAAAAAGATGTGCAGAATTCTTCATATGAAACCTCTGCGCAATTCATTGCGCAGGGACTCACGGAGCATTGACAACAGTCAATGCGACCAAAAATCAAGAATAGGGGCGAACTCTGTTTGCCTGCTAAATAATTGATTTTTGTGCCTTTTACTCTGCACAGTAAATTTTTATGTTAAAACAACTTTTCAAATATTAACAATAAATTTATATTCAAAATGATTGTGCAGAGCTTTCCATATGACGCGATGCGAAGCATGGTAACAAAAAAAATTGCCTTTGTCACTTGTAAGCTTGAGCCAGAAAAGATGTGCAGGGTGTAGTATGAGCAAAGTGTAAAAAAATAATACAATGTAAATTTTTTTTACACAATACAATTCTTACTACAGCACTGTGTTTATTGTGATTTTTCCAAGATAAACTGCCATAAATGCTACGTGAGCCCCTACGCAATGCATTGCGTAGGGGCTCAGATAAAAGCTTTGCAATAAAATAAACTATTGATTATATGAGGAAGTGATTTGCGGCATTAAAATTATGTGTATTGGCTTATTTTTTGCATCGGACTACACAAAAAATGCTGCCAGAATAAATTTTATACTATAATGGGGTTGCAGATTTTCTTGCACCACAAATACACAGCGCAAAAGCAATACTATGCATAACAAATTAAAGGAGATATAAAGTGCGCGGAAAAATTTTACAAATAAGATACTTATTTTTAAGCATAATTTGTCTTGTGTTGTTTGCAGGTTGTGCTCCTTTTAAGCCTGACCCGCGCACCAACGATACAGTATTACCTTCTGCTGTGCCCAAAGCGTATCCTTCAACGCCTGCAGAAAATGTGGGCAGATTAGAGCATGGCAAACCCGTAAGTCTTGCTTCCAAAGATGAAGGCTGGTGGAAAAATTTTGGCAATGCAGATCTGGATAAATTGATCACAAAATCTCTGCAGCATAATTTTGATATTTTAACGGCTTGGGCAACATTGCGCCAAAGCGAAGCCGCTACACGTAAGGCCACGGCGGGGCTTTTCCCAAGCATTAATATTGACGGCGACACAAGGTCTTACCGTACATATTCTGTGGAACAAACAGGAGATGAACCCAAAGATTTTGTGTTAGACGGCTATCAGCTTGGGGGCGTTGCATCCTATGAATTGGATTTATGGGGGCGTATTACCTCGCAAAGAAAAGCTGAGCTTATGCGCACCGAAGCCACAGCTCAAGATTTACAAACTGCGGCCATGACGGTGGCAGCCACTGTGGCCGACACATGGGCTGCCTTGCTTGGAAACAGGCGCGACCTAGAAGTGCTTGAATCGCAAATCGCCATCAACGAAGATTTGGTAAAATTACAAACAGTACGCTTTAATAATGGCATAGGCACAAGTCTTGAGCTTTTGCAGCAAAAAGAGCTTTTGGCTTCTGTGCTTTCTGAAGTGCCGGACTTAAAACAAGAAGCTTCCATATTACGTAATAAACTTGCCATATTGCAAGGTACCTTGCCGGGTATGGGCATGGATATTGACGAAGAAGCTTCTCTGCCCATTGTGGAAACCATTCCCGAAGTGGGGCTTCCAGTAGAAATTCTTGACGCCCGCCCAGATATCAAGGCCGCTTGGGCGCGCCTTGCTGCGGCAGATTGGGATGTTTCGGCAGCCCATGCCAATAGATATCCTTCGTTACGTATTTCTGCGAGCGTTATTTATGAAGCGGGTAATCCTACGTTTTTATTTAGTAATTGGGTAGCTTCTCTTGTGGGCGCTTTGGCCATGCCGCTTTTTGATGGTGGCGCTTTGGCTGCTGATGAAGCAAGAGCCAAGGCCACGGCCGATATTCAAGTGCAAAATTATGCTAAAACCGTGGCCGGTGCCATTGAAGAGGTAGACAATGCCCTTGCCAACGATGTGGGTGAAATTGTGAAGCTGCGCCGTTTAGAAGAACAATACGCATTTGCCTCTGCTGCCATGATAGAAGCGCGCAACAGTTATTTGGGCGGTGTTTCCACCTTTCTTAACTACATTACCGAATTAAAAAATGTGCAAAGTCTTGAGCGTGCCATTGCACGGCAAAAAACCACCGTGTTGCGCTCGCGCATTGCTCTATATCGTTCTTTAGGTTCTCTCACTTTTCCACTTTCTTTAAAATAATGATGCTATAAAAGTAGGTTTTCATGAAAATTTCACCACAAAAATCCAAATTCTCTACAGCATTAATGGTTATAATCATTTTAGCCATTGGCGCTGCATCGGCGGGGCTTTTCATTGTCACCAAGCCCGATACCAAACGCGTAAAACCGCCTAAATCCAGCCCCTTAGTGAGCGTTTTAACTGCTAAACGCCATACGGCACAACTTACTGTAGAAGCTCTTGGTACTGTTAAAGCTGACCAAGAAACCATAGTGCGCGTGCGTGTGGCAGGGCAAGTGGAAGAGCTTGGCAAAAATTTTGACGTGGGCGGCCTTGTAAAAAAAGACGATTTATTGCTTCGTATTGATGCAAGCGATTATGAAAATGCCCTTGCCATGAAACAAAGCGCTTTGGCTAAGGCAGAAGCTGACTATTCTTTGGAAATGGGGCAACAGCGCGTGGCCAGAACCGAACTTGCGCAATTAAATAAAACAGCGCCCAATTCTGTGCGCAATACTGCCTTGGCATTGCGTGAACCACAGCTAGCCCAAGCTAAAGCTACCCTGCAAGCGGCAGAAGTGGAAGTGAAGCAAGCCGAGCTTGATTTATCGCGCACCAAGATTACAGCCCCCTTTAATGCCATAGTGATCAACCGCAATGTGTCTCTTGGCAGTCAAGCTTCACTGTCAGATAATGTGGCAACCATTGCCGGCACTGATATTTATTATGTAGAAGCAGCTATCCCCTTAGATACATTGAAAGGCTTAGGCTTGGGAGTTTTTGACAACACACCTGCAAAAGTTTTCACCACCACAGGTACTGTACGCGAAGGACAAGTGCGCCATAGCGTTGCCACTTTAGACACCACCACTCGCATGGGGCGCGTGCTCATAGAAGTGCATGATCCCTTGGCTTTGAACAGTTCTTTATCAGAGCTTATTTTGGGTGATCATGTTCGCGTGGAATTGCAAGCCGGCTCTTTAGAAGATGTTGTGGAATTGCCCCGCGAGGCTTTGCGTGGCAATAATCAAGTGTGGGTGGCAAAAAAAGGCGAAAATAACGAATTTACCCTTGATATACGTGATGTTGAAGTTATGTGGAAAGACGCCAATGTAGCCATGGTCAGCACAGGCATAGAAGCTGGAGATATGGTTATTTCTTCGCCTCTTGGAGCTCCTATTCAAGGCATGTCTTTGCGTCTTGCAGGCAAAAATATGCCACAAGGTGCTAAGTCTGGCGCAGGCCAAAATCGTAAAAAAAATCCCGCGAACGCTGAAAAAATGCAAAAAAGCACTGCGGAGTAAGATATGAGTCAGAAACAAGATAAAGATTTAATGAAAGGTTCCATCGCTTGGATGGCTAATAATCCTGTGGCTGCCAATTTGCTCATGGTGGTGCTCATGGTGGGTGGGCTCATTGTGGCCTCGCAAGTGCGCCGAGAGGTTTTTCCTTATTTTGAAGTGCCTACGGTCACCGTATCTGTTACTGTGGGCGGTGCCACACCGGAAGAGATGGAAAAAAGTGTGGCTCAAACCATAGAAGAAGCTGTGCAAGGCCTTGACGGCGTTGAAGAGACAACAGCAAATATAACCACAGGTTCCGCTTCTGTGGTCATAGAAGGCGCTGATGATGTGGACGGCAACATTCTTTTGCAAGACGTGAAAGCAGCCGTTGACCGTATTACCACCTTTCCCGTGGATGCAGAAAGGCCTGTGGTTTCTTTGGCTTCTTCAAGGCGCGAGGCCATTGAGCTTGTGTTAGCCGGTGATGCCGACACAGCTTCTTTGCGCTATTGGGCTGACCTTGTTAAAGAAGAACTCATCCAAGACCCGGCCATCACTCAAGTGGATATTGAAGGCGTACAAGACCATGAAGTTTGGGTTGAGGTAAAACAAGAAACCTTGCGCCGCTATGGTTTGACCTTGGAAGAAGTGGCCAAAGCCATTGGCACAGCCGCTGTGCAGCAAGGGGGCGGCAGGCTCAATGCGGCCAGTGGGGATATTTTATTGCGCTTAAACGAAAGGCGCGATTATGCCGCTGATTTTAAAAATATAGCCGTGCGCACCAATGCCGACGGCAGCCGTCTTATGCTTGATGATATTGCCACGGTGAGCGATACCTTTGATGACACCAGAAAATGGAGCGAATTTAACGGTCAAGAAGCCATTTCCATAGAAATATACAGCCTTGGCAACGAAGACCCCACAGAAGTGGCCAAGGCCACCTTGCGCATTGCCGAAAAATATAATGACATTATGCCGGACAGCCTTAAATTATACGAACAAAAAAATATGGCCGATGTGTATGAGCAACGCAAAGAGCTTATGACGGAAAATGCCTTATTGGGTGTTTTTTTAGTATTTTTATGCCTTTCTGTATTTTTGCGCCCATCTTTAGCTTTTTGGGTAAGTCTTGGCATTCCCGTTTCGGTGCTGGGTGCTTTTTGGTTTTTTACCCCCTTTGGTATAAGCCTAAATGTCATATCTATGTTTGCTTTTATCATTACTCTGGGCATTGTGGTGGACGATGCCATTGTGGTGGGCGAAAATGTGGGCGCTTGGCTTGAAAAAGGCGTGGATCCTTTAGAAGCGGCCATACGCGGTACCAAGGAAGTGGCAGGGCCTGTTACATTTTCTGTGCTCACCAACATGATTTCTTTTATGCCCATGCTTTTTATTCCTGGTGTTATGGGTAAAGTTTGGGGTGTTATTCCGCTCATAGTTATTGCTGTATTTATATGTTCACTCATTGAAAGTGTGTATGTTTTGCCGGCTCACTTAAGCCATCTTAAAAAACGTGGCACAGAAAACACGAACAAAAAACCTTCGCCGCTGACAGCGCCTTTTAGAGCTTTCAGCGCATGGCAAGCACGATTTAGTGATAGGTTTTTACATTTTGTACAATATTCCTTTGGTCCATTTGTAACAAAAGTACTAGAAAAACGCTATATTACCGTGGCCATTGGCTTGGCCATTTTAATGTTTACCGCAGGGTTTGTAGCTTCAGGGCGCATGGGCTTTGACCTTATGCCGCGTGTAGAATCAGATTATGCTTTTGCCCAAGCCACCGTGCCTGCGGGCATGTCTAAGGCGCAATTGCACCGCGTTAAAAATCGCATGGTAAACGCCGCAGAAAAAGTGGTTAATGAAAATGGCGGCGAAGCTCTTTCCACCGGCATACAAGCAGAAGTGCGCGATACAAAAATTATGGTACTTTTGCACCTTGTAGATCCGGATGTTCGTCCTTTGAGCACAGAAGAAGTGACGCAATTATGGCGTAAGGCAGTGGGTGTTATTCCTGGGGTTGAAAGCCTTGTAATGCAATCCGACCGCGGTGGGCCTGGCAGCGGCAGTGGGCTTACCATGCGTCTTTCACACCGCGATACGGCAACGCTTGAAAAAGCGGCGGCAGAGCTTGGCGCCTTGGTTGCCACCTATAATGGTGTGAGCGATGTGGACCTTGGCACCAGCCGCACCATGCGCCAATTTGACGTGCGCTTAACCCCCATAGCTGAGCAATTGGGTTTTACCGCACAAGAAGTATCGCATCAATTGCGCTATGCTTTTGAAGGCGTTACCGCTTTGCGTCAACAGCGCGGCAATAGTGAAGTGACTGTGCGTGTGCGTTACCCCGAAGAAGACCGCACCCAAGAAGCCACGTTTGAGGAACTTATTTTGCGCTCGCCTACGGGGCAAGAAGTGCTCATGCGCGATATTGTGGCCATTGATGACGGGCGTGCAGATTCTACCATTAAGCATACCAATGGTCGCCGCACAGCTGATGTTACGGCCAATATAAGCCCAGCTTCAGCCACAGGTGCTATGATGGGCGTTGTGGAAGCAGAAATTATGCCCGTTATTTTGGCTAACTATGAAGGCCTTTCTTGGGAATTTGGTGGTCGCCAAAGCGATATGGCCGACAGCACCTTGGCTATGCTGCTTGGGCTTGTTATGGCCTTGCTTGGCGTGTATACTTTATTGGCCATTCCTTTCAAAAGTTATACGC
Organism: uncultured Desulfovibrionaceae bacterium; assembly: GCA_964369505.1. Taxonomy (GTDB): domain Bacteria; phylum Desulfobacterota; class Desulfovibrionia; order Desulfovibrionales; family Desulfovibrionaceae; genus CAYJAD01. The sequence continues at coordinate 9,209 of CAYJGS010000007.1, forward strand.
AACCGCTTATTATCATGATGTCCATTCCCTTTGGTATTGTGGGTGCCGTGGCCGGACACTTTATCATGGGCTATAGTTTAAGTGTTATTTCGCTTTTTGGTATTGTGGCGCTTTCCGGGGTTGTGGTAAACGATTCCTTGGTGCTCATTGATTTTGCCAATAAAGCCAGAGCCAAAGGGCTTTCTGCTTTTGATGCCATACAACAAGCGGCTGTGCAAAGAACAAGACCAATTTTGCTTACCACTTTAACCACATTTTTGGGTCTTATGCCCATCATGTTCGAAACTTCGCGTCAGGCAAAATTCCTCATTCCTGTGGCATTGTCCTTGGGCTTTGGCATTTTATTTGCCACTTTTATTTGCTTACTCTTGGTACCGGCCTTTTACTTAGTGCTTGAAGATGTGCACGATTGGTTTCGCAGAATTTTTAAAAATCCGCAGATACAAGAGCAATCACCGTTGACTGTGGCTAAGGCACAAAACAATCCGCACAGCTAAAATATTACGAATGGTAAAATATGAATGTAGAACAACAACATATACATAAGGTGAAAGTAGAATTTGCCCACCTGAACGCGCAGAGTTATATACAACCACACGGATATCAACATGTTATTGGGAAAGTGGTTAACGAACATTTAGAGTTATTTGACATTGGCTTTAACGCATGCCTACAAAAAAATTTGGGTTGGGTTATTGTGAGTCTGCATGTTGATATTAAAAAGCATGTTCAGGGTTGTGCAAATTTACATCTAAGAACATGGCATAGCGAGCGCAAGCGTTTGTATTTTAGGCGTGAAATTGAAGCGCGTGATGATAGTGGCGAAATGGTTTTTGTTGCAACTATCTATTCAGTTTTAATGGATTTTGCAGCGCAGACCGTATATCGCAAAGCAGAATTACCTTTTAAGATCATTGACCCACATCCTGAATTTGTGCAAGACGTAGCCCCTGTATTTAAAGAAAATTTTGCCTATACAAAAAATTGCGAACGTACCGTTCTTAGAAGTTTTATTGATGGATTTGGGCATGTTAATAACTGCCGCTATGGCGAATTTGCCTTTGACGCGCTGTCAGATAGACACGCGGATTTATCCAAACTAAAGGCTTTTAGTATATATTTTTGCTCTGAACTTAAGCTAAACGACGTGTTTGTGATTGAAGATGCTATTCAAGATAATATAGTTTTGCATGGATATAATAAATCCACTCAAAAAACATCGTTTTACTGTGTATTTTCTTACACAATGTGATTAATTCTTATCGTTGTTTACTAAGAGTTCCATAAACTCATCCGCAGGCATGGGCCTATAAAAATAATATCCTTGCCCATATTCACAGCCAAGCGCCAAAAGAGCTTGCCTTTGGCTTTCGGTTTCAATACCTTCCACAAGGCATTTTGAAGTTTTAAATTCATGTATCATATCAATTATATATTTGACAATAATACAGTTTTTTTCTGATATATCCATATTGTCTAAAAGGATTTTATCAATTTTTACTTCGCTGAAATACGGTATGGAAAGCATGGCAAGATTAGAATATTTTGCGCCAAAATCGTCTAAAGAAACGCTAAAACCTGCTTCATGTATGGATTGCAATTTTTTTTCAAAAAAGCTGAAGTCCATTTTATCAATGCTTTCGGTGATTTCGATTTTGATAAATTCATGCGGAATTTCGTATTCTGCGCAAATCTTTATTATTTCTTTTACCAAATCATAAGCTATAAAAGTGCTGCGCGAAAAATTCACCGCAATGGGAACTGCGGCATTTGCGCGTAACATTTTTTGTAAAAGCTTACACGTTTCTTCAAGCACAAAAAAATCCACATGCCTTATGGTGCCATCGTGCTCATACACAGGTACAAAACGCTCTGGGGTTATGGATTTACCATTTTTAAGATGCTTGCGCACAAGAGCTTCCGCCCCTATAATTTTACCGTTTTGCAATTCTACCTTGGGCTGTAAATATATGTGGAATAAACCTTCGCGGATTTCGCTCAAAACGATATCAGCCGGGTTTAAGCGAATTTGCACGTAGTCATTGGGAACGGATTTGTAATATTTTTGCTTTTCAGCATGCATTATTTCGCCAGCATTGGTAATAACTCGCATAACATCAATATCGTGCCATTCCCAAGCACCGCCAATGGCTATGGAATATTCTTCTATGCGGGCTTCTTCTTCACGTATAAAGGAGATGGCAGCGTCAAAATCATGCTTTGATATATCGGGGCAAAGGGCAATAAATTCACCATTGCCTATGCGAAAAACATCGTAATGCACATATTTATTTAAAAGTTTTCCCGTTTGCAAAAGCACATAATTGCCATACTCATCACCATAGAGTGCATTAATATTCTTTAAACCATTTACATCTAAGCGAATAATGCCAAGTGTTTTCAATTCATCTTGTTCTAGCTGGTCGAGTTTTTCATTGTATTTATTGCGATTAAATAAACCGGTAACACTATCGGTATAATTTAAAGATTCAAGCTCTTTAAAAAGAACCAGTTTTTTTAAATTGTCGCGTATGAATAAAGAAATGGCGTGGAGTAAGGCTAAATTTTTTCTTTCTCTTCGAGGATTGTCTACACCTACAAAAGAAGTAACTTTGTCTTTGGAAAAAATAGGCACAAGTATGAGCGAATGCACCCTTCTTTCCACAAGCATTTTAAACATGCTCGACATAGGATCCAAGTCTTTGTATATATTTTCCACAATATAATGTCCATTTTTTCTAAACTGCTTAGAAAAAAATGTTAATTCTTCGGTGTTTATTAAATAACTCGAATTGCCTATGGGAAGACCTGTGGGAGAAGTCCATTCATAAGAATTGGTAACAACTTTTTTGCTGGGGGTAAATTCATAAAGATGTGTTCTGTCTGCATCATAAAATTCGCCGATGAGCGCCAATAAATTTTTAATAGCATCAATGGCATTTATATCGTCGGTGAGAGTTTCTATACAGCGGATGAGAGAACTTTCAAGGGTGCAATCATAGCCCATATGGTTTTCAAAGGCAGCCTTGGCTGTATAGGAGGAAGATCTGGGTGGCACAAGTTTTTTGGGTTCTTCTTCTCCAAAGACCAAATCAAAATCCGCGCCCCATCTTGTTTGTGCGTATGGAGAATGTTTTACATCTTCGCCAAAGCTTGCAAACAAAATGCCGTCTTGATTAGGGCCTCTTTTGCCATTTCTGTTCTTTAGGCTGGACACTGCAAAAAACCTTGTTATCAAAAAGATTCACAGAAAGCACATACTGTATACAATGTGATGAAATAGGATACAATGTACAAAGCCGAGCGTCAAGCTATATTATGTGAAAAAAAGAACAACATGCTTAGTGTGTTGCTGAAATTAGCAATACATTAAGCATGTTATATGTAGAAAAATTACTTAAAAATATACGAAAAAACTTAATCGTCGCCAACTTTTAATGCGGCTAAAAAGGCTTCTTGCGGCAATTCCACATTGCCCATGCGCTTCATGCGTTTTTTGCCCTCTTTTTGCTTTTCTAAGAGTTTGCGTTTACGGGTAATATCACCGCCATAGCATTTAGCGGTCACATTTTTTCTGAAAGCAGAAACCGTTTCGCGGGCAATAACCTTTTGCCCAATGGCTGCTTGAATGGCCACCTCAAAGAGCTGGCGCGGAATAGTGCGCTTAAGCTTTAAAGCCAAGGCTCTGCCATAATGATAGGCTTTATCTTTATGCACAATAACGGCTAAAGCGTCCACTGGCTCGCCATTAAGTAAGATATCAAGGCGCACCAAGTTAGCCGCTTGATAATCAAGAAATTCATAATCCATGGAGGCATAGCCTTTGGTGGTAGATTTTAAGCGGTCAAAAAAGTCAAACACAATTTCAGCAAAGGGCAATTCATAGGTAATAACTACACGATTGGCCGCCAAATAGTGCAGGTTTTTTTGCACACCGCGCTTTTCTTCGCACAGTTTAAACACATTGCCCACATATTCATTGGGTACATGTATGTCCATTTTAACCAAGGGTTCATAGAGGTTAATAATTTTAGAAGCGTCCGGTAATTTAGAAGGATTATCAATATCAAGTGTTTTAGCGTCAGCTGTTTCCACTTTATAAATAACTGAAGGCGCTGTGGCGATAAGGTTTACTTCAAATTCGCGCTCAATGCGTTCTTGGATAATTTCCATATGCAAAAGCCCCAAAAAACCACAGCGAAAGCCAAAACCCAAAGCTTGGGATGTTTCCGGTTCATACGAAAAAGCCGCGTCGTTGAGCTGTAATTTTTCTAAGGCTGTTTTTAAACTTTCATAATCGTCGGAGTCAGAAGGGTATAAGCCACAAAACACCATGGGCTGCACTTCTTTAAAGCCAGGCACAGGTTCTGAAGCAGGATTATTGCAAAGGGTAATGGTATCGCCAACCTTGGCGTCTCCAAGTTCTTTAATGCTACCGCACAAAAAACCCACTTCGCCGGCAGAAAGCGTGGGCACATCGGTGGCTTCTGGTGAAAAAACTCCAAGGCGCAGCACTTCATATTCTTTGCCCGTGGCCATAAGGCGTATGCGGTCATTTTTGTGTAACGTGCCGTCCACGATACGAAAAAGTACCACAACGCCTTGATAACTATCGTACCAAGAATCAAAAATAAGCGCTTTTAAAGGAGCCTGCACATCGCCTTCAGGAGCAGGCAAACGCTGTATAAGACTTTCCAAAACTTCGGCAACACCTTCGCCTGTTTTGGCAGAAACGGGCAAAGCGTCGGTGCAATCAAGGCCAATGGCTTCTTCTATTTCTTCTTTAACCCTGTCCACCTCAGCGCTTGGCAAGTCTATTTTATTTAAAACAGGTATGATTTCATGGTCATGATCCAAGGCTAAATAGACATTGGCCAGCGTTTGCGCTTCTACCCCTTGTGTTGCGTCAACCACAAGCAAGGCTCCGTCACAAGCAGCCAATGAGCGCGAAACTTCGTAGTTAAAATCCACGTGCCCCGGCGTATCAATAAGGTTAAGAATGTATTTTTTACCTGTGTTTGACGTAAAAGGAATGCGCACGGTTTGCGCCTTGATGGTAATACCGCGCTCGCGCTCAAGTTCCATTTTATCAAGGTATTGGTCGCGTTTTTCCCTGTCAGAAACAACACCTGTTACTTCAAGGATACGGTCGGCCAGAGTGGATTTCCCGTGGTCAATATGGGCTATGATAGAAAAATTACGAATATGGTCTAATTTGGGCATGCTGCACCTATTGTTATATTTTTTGTGGAGTGGAACATAGTATAAGCCTGTTTAAAAGTCAATTTACAAAGCCATTGCTTTGGCACACGCTTTGCGCTAGAATAAAATCATGCAACACACACATATACTTAAAGTCTGCTATCTTTCGGAACTTGCACAAAAATTATACGTTCCAAAGCACGACAATTTTGAAAACTCTACAGGTTTGCCGGGCCCACATTATGCCACCATGGGTTCTGCCGGCATGGATTTGCGCGCGGCCTTTGGCGCAGAAAGTATACTCCTTGAGGCAGGAGACCGTAAGCTCATACCCACAGGCATTGCCGTTGAACCTGCTGATAGTGATTTGGCAGGCTTTGTGTATTCAAGAAGCGGCCTTGGCGCCAAAGAAGGCATTGTGGTGGCGCAAGGTGTGGGGGTGATTGATAATGATTATCGAGGAGAAATCCTTGTGATGCTTTTAAATACCTCTCAAATCGCGCGAACCATAAAGCAGGGCGAGCGCATAGCACAGCTTGTGTATCAACCATTTGTGCGCATGGCTGTTAGCATAACTGATGCTCTTAACCAAAGCCAAAGAGGCGAAGGCGGCTTTGGCCACAGCGGAAAAATTTAAGGAAACAAGATTTAATCGGCGCTTTCTTAACATTACCACCACACGTGGGGGTATTCATGCCTTTTGTGGCTGATATGGCTGATAAAAGCCCCAATAGCCACCACCACAGCCGCACCTAAAAGACAGGGTATCACCGCATATATATAGCCAAGATGCTTTATGGAAGAATCCCCCACAACAGCTAGCAAAGCCGTAGCGCCCCCGGGCGGATGGAGGCTTTTGGTAATGGTCATAAGAAATATGGCCAAAGACACGGAAGTGCATGCGGCAAGATCCGGCATGGAACCTAAAAAAATCTCACAGGTCACGCCGGCTATGGCTGAAACAAAATGCCCCCCAAGCACATTGCGCGGTTGTGCTAAGGGGCTGTGTGGTACTCCAAAAACAAGCACTGCAGAAGCGCCAAAAGAAGCCATAAGAAATTCCACATTGTTGGCTTCAAAAAAAATGTGGTCAAGTATGGCAATGCACAAAACGCAAAGAGATGAACCGGCCCAAGCCCAAAAAGCGTGGACAAGGGCTTCGCGTGTAATTATGGGCTTATAAGGTGGAAAACGCATGTGTATGACTCCCTTTCGGCGCAGGTGCCGCTTGCGATAGCTTGTGTGCTACAGGACGTAGCACCAAGCGTCATGCAAAAAGAAGAGTATGACACAAGGTGCGGTATATCACAAGCCCGCAGGACGCGGGCTAGCCCCCCCTATATGAGAAGGGGAGCAAATCCCCTTGGGGAAGAGGCAAGCCGAAATTTACTTTCGGCGCAGACGTCGCTTGCGATAGCTTGTGTGCTACAGGACGTAGCACCAAGCGTTATACGATTAGTTCAAGCTTTTATGAGCATAAATTCTTTGTGCTCACGCTCCCAGTGTTTTAATACATGCGTAGCCGTGGTACTTTTTGTATATTGTATGTGCTGTGTGAGTAAATAGCGCAAAAAATCCTTATCCGCCTTGCTTATGGTATCCATATCTTGTGCTTTGGTATGCGTTATGTTTTTGTTTGGCTTGTATATATACACACTACCACCCGTTAAATCTTTGGCAATATCTTGTTGGCATGCGCCAAGCACTACCACAGTGCCTGCTTGCATATGTTGGCATGCACAGCGCCCAACACCTTCCACCACAGCATTGGCGCCTTGGTTATGCAGGGCAAAATATTCACCGGCACTGCCACCGATATAGGCTTCGCCAGATAAAGCGCCGCACAAAGCAGCCTTGCCCACAAGGGCATGAATACCATGATCTAAAGGGGCGTGGGGCGAATGGCATATGCTTAAAATTCCGCCTCTCAGGCCTTTGCCGGCATAGTCATTGGCGTCTCCAAAAAGTTTAAGGGTGATGCCGCGTACTAAAAAAGCCCCCAAGCTTTGGCCGGCCGAGCCCCATAATTTGATTAGAAAAGAATGGTGCGGTAATTTTTGTTCCGGCATTATTTTTGCCAATTCGCCGGAAATATGCGTTCCTACGGCTTTATCAGCTAGGGTGACGGTGCCATTGTGTTGCACTTTTTGGTTTCGTAAAAGTTGAGGAATCTTTTCTTTTAGTGCTGCCTCTAAAGGGCTTGGCATAAAAGGAGCATAGCTTGGCGTGCCGTGGCGTAAGCCTAAAAAAGTAGAAGGGGCTTCGGTTAGATGTTGTACATCTATGTATTCGCGAGCACGATCTTCGTCTACTTTTAAAAGATCCGTGCGACCAACAAGATCATCCCACTGCGAAAAACCAAGTTTCTTCATATGACTAGCTGCGTCTTTAGCCAAAAAAATTATAAAGCTTGAAACCTCTTGCCACGTTCCTTGGAAAGAAGGTGATCTTTTGATACTTTCTTTTGTATTTTTGGCCCAGAGCCCTTGAGGGCAAGCGCTTTTGTGTGAAAATGTGGCGCATGCACAACAGAGCTTACACCCAAGGCTTACCAATAAGGGCAAGGGTAAGCAAAATTCTTCCGCACCCAAGAGAGAGGCTTTTAGTAGTTCTTTACCGGTAAAAAAAGGCCCTTGCACGCGCAAGCGCACCCTACGGCGCAAGCCATACATGGTGAGTACGCGTTGCACTTCATGCAGGCCAAGTTCCCATGGCAGAGCTTGACCTAAAATTGAATGTTCAAGCGAAGGAGGGGTTATAAGGTCATTGCATCCTTGAATATGGAGAGTGTGCACGCCCGCTTTAACCAGCACTGCAGCCCACTGACCAATGCCCATGCGTGCCGGCAAAATGGCCACAATGCGTACACGCGGATGTACACGACGCAAAGTAAAAATAGCTTGTTCTACCTCATGGGCAAAGCACATATCCAGCATAATGCTTTGCTCATGCTTTGTGGCATGTCCCACAAAAGAAATATATACTTCTTTAGCATTGCAGAGGGATGTTAGAGAGATAGAGTTATAAAAAATATCTTCGTAACGCAAAAAAATATTTTTTTCTGTGTATAAACGCTCTTTTTCAAGCTCTGGGGCAACGGCTTGCAAAGTGGCCTCAAAAGCTTTTTCTAAGCATTGTGTCACTTCGGGTTTTAATCCGTCTATGGGCAGGCAAAGCATGCGCTGCAGTATTTCGGCCATGTTTTCTGCTTGCGTATTTTGTGTTACTTCTTCAGTTTTTTGTGATTCTATGCCGGATATTATTAATGGAAACATGTGCAAAAGATTTTGTGGCGCTGTATTTGTTTCGTGATGTAGGCTAAACACATGGAAAGAATGCTGGCTTTCGCTTTTGACGGCTTTGTGTAAAAGTTGTGCTAAGTTTGTATTATGTTCTGTACTTAGAGGTGTTGCTTTTTTTGCAGTGGAGCGCTGGCAAATTTTTTTGGCCAAAGCCTGTATGTCTCTGCTGCCAATGCGCCAGGTAGTGTTCACAAAATATGTGTTGATGCATTGCTCATGCAACCCTATGGCTTCAAAGTAACGTCCGTTTTGCAACATGGATAGGGCGGGCAAGCCAAGCACATACAGCATGTTTTGCATGCCCGCATGAGTCTTTTGCATATAAGCCTTAACCATATGTTCTTTTTGAATATGAGAAGAAGCCATATGCTCTATGGCAGAAAAAACCATATGGGGTACCACAACATCTGCGCCTGCTTGGCATAGCAATAAGAAATGTAGGGGCATATGAGCATCGGCACTACAAACAATAATACCGCATTTATGACGCTTTTGCTGTTCAAGCAAAAATTTATGCACCGCTGCCACCGCCAACAAAGAAGGTATGGGAAAGCAAGTGTCGCCACTTTGTTCGAGGTTTTCATCGCTTATGACCAAATACTGCGCCCCTTGGCTTACGGCGCGCAAAGCGTGCTTTTGCAGTTGATTAAGACTTGCCGCCAAAGCTTTCCCTTCTTGCAACGATTGAAAATTATTTGAAGAAATGCAAAAACTACAATCTAGTGCATGTAGGGTATTTTTTTCTGCAGATTGTATGTATGCCCATTCTGTCCTTGTAAGAATGGGGCTTTTAAGGTGCCATATTTTCTCTTGCCCATAGGGTATGTTTAAAGGGTTTTTTCTTGCTCCTAAATAGGTCATAAGATTGGGCATGCGCCTTGGTGCCGCACCTTGTAAAATAGGAGATAAAATGTGGAAATATGCAAAAAAACTATAGTCTTCATTGCGTAAAAGTACTTCATAAGGTGAAGATGTGCGCGGCACGGCTTCTCCCCCAATGGTAGCTAGTAGGTAGCTTTGTAATTGCTGCGGCGCATAGCCATATATAAGGCTTTGCGTGAATATATCAGTATTTTTCTGGGAAGAATGTTCTTTTTGTATATCTTCTTTATGAGAAGGAACGGTGCACAATGTGCGTAAGTTTTCTTTAGTCAATTGTCTGTAATCATTTTCATATACAAGATGTTTAAGCATGTGTTCATGCCCTATAATTTTGTTTTTTAATAAGTCCACCATAAGCATGCGCCCAAGGCCCACATGCCCTTTAGCTTGTATATAACGGCTTTCTATGTCTAGCATGCCCACTTCATTGGCAAGCATGAGCGTTCCGTCTTTATGTAATATATAGCGCATGGGAGGCGCTCCATGGCCGCCCTGCATGGCTCCCAACCATTGTTGCCCGTCGGTAAAGGCCATGGTAGCTCGGCGCCCCACCGGCGGCATAAGCATGGAGTGCAGCGCAGAAAAAGCTTGCATATGCTCAATATCACAAGGAGGATCTAAATGGCTAAGTTGCGCATGGTCGGCATAATCTGGCAGTATTTTGGCAAAAAGCATGCACAGGGCATGGGGCAGTGAACGACCACACCGAGTAAGTAATTCGCAAAGAATATCGCAAGCAAGGATGGGATCGTCTAAATTGTCTACTATGGGCAATACGTGTGTAAGGTCATGCCCAAGGCGAGTGGACTTGAGCAAAGGCTCTAGGCTGCGCCAAAATTGCCGCATGCCCTGTGAGGACGGCAAAGGCCCGGCATAACTTAAAGAACGCATGGGTTGGATGCTGCGCCATGAAGTGAATACATGGTTACGTATTTGTTTATTGAAAATAACAAAACGGGCAGAGCACAAAGCGTCGTGCAAATCTGGATAAAATTCTCCAAGCCGTGCAGCCGGTACCAATGCCTTATATACAATACTTAAAGAAGAAAGGCTTGCCACATGAAACTGACGCACATCTTGACCTGTATTGCGTAAAAAACGACGTATACCCTTTTCTAGATATCGTCTGGCTATAAAAAGTTTGCGTTCCCAAATTTCTCCATGCAAGGAATAGTCGTGTTTATGTAAAGGGCAAACAAGAATTTGCAATATTTTTGGCGCGATGGGACGCATGGTTGGCAGTAAACAGTGCTCATGCGTGGGCACTGTGCGCACTTCACAAAGACGCAATCCTGCAAGAGCAAGCTCTTGTCGTAAAAGTATGAGTACTTCGTCATACAAAGGCCTTGCTCGTGGCAAAAAGAGTTGCCCTATAGCCCATGGAAGGTGTGATTTATTTTCTATAATTGGCCATTGATGTTTAAAAAATTTCCAGGGCATAGAAAAAAGCAGCCCTGCGCCTTCGTCTTTATGTTGGTGTGAGGTATAAGCAGTATTGCAGGTCTTTTCGCCCATACGCCCTAAAATTCCAAGGCTTTGACGAATAATGCGATGGGAATATCTACCATTCACGTGCACAATAAAACCTGTATTGTATGTATCGTGCATAGTGTGTGTATCAAAAAAATGGCGCATGCTCTTTTCCTCATGATAAAAATTTGCAAATTTTTTAGTATGAAATTATTATCAGGTATTTATATATTTTGAATATATGCATTAGTGTTAATATTATAAATAAAAAGTATTTTATAATATATTTACAGTTAGGTTTATAATGTTTTAGCAGTTTGTATATTTATATGCATGTATAAACATTATAGAAATTATATTCGCAGTTGATTTTTTATAAATAATTTAATTAGTGCCGTCAATAGATATAAAAAATAAGCGTTATTGCTATTCACAAAGAGAAATAATACTATTTTATTGCTTTTGTGTGTTTGTATTCTAAAAGAGCATAATTTTTTTTTATTTTTATGTAACACCAAAAAATATAGAGAATGCATTGAATTTTATGTAATGGTCAAAAAATGCATCTAACATGCGTAAAAATATACTTTACTTTTCGGAGAAGCGCTGTTACTGCAACAGGGGTAAGGTCAAATGTTTTGTACTTTTGTTTTTTTCTTATAGTGCTCTAAACGCTTATTTAGGAACGATTTATGAGGTTTGCAAATATGCATTTTTCAAAAATATATGTGCTTTTTACAATTTTAATGTGCATTTTGCATGCGCATAGTGGGAATGCGGCGGAGGCTGAACCTCAAGAAACCAATAAATATGTAGGGGTGGAGGCTTGCGCTCCTTGCCATGAAGATATTGTGCAAACGTATCGTAAAAATTCAGGAAAAGCCGTGAGTGATAAGTCATTGTTAAAAATGCGTGAAAAACTCACAGATGCAGAATTTAGGGATTGCCTTAAATGCCATACCACAGGATATGGCGAGCCTTCTGGCTTTGTGAGTTTTGAAAAAACACCGCATCTTGGGATTGTTGGTTGTGAATCTTGTCATGGTATGGGATATTTGCATACCATAGAACAAAGTGCCGAAAGTATTACAAAAAAACCAACATTGGAACTGTGTGTTACTTGTCATGACGATACAAGAATAAAGCGTATCAATTTTGATGGTAGAATTCATGCCGGTGGACATTAATTTTTTTTAATAAATTGGGTGTACTATGTTTGCTAATAGTAAGTTTTTAGGACGCAGATTTTCTTTGTTATTGGCCATTATGATGCTGCTTGTGGTGAGTATTGCTGTTACATGGATAGCCTATTCCAATAGAGAAAGATCCATTTTACAATTAGAAAATGCGTCCAGAGTGGTGGAAAATCTTATACAAAATATTATATATGACCCCATGATGGAAGGGGACGATGAAGGCACCAAGAGCGAATTTGCTTTTTTTGCCGAAAATTATCCACGCATGCAAATATATATGTCCAGCTTTTTAGACAAAACAACCTATTCTACCGATCTTAAAGCTGTAGATAAACCCATAAAACAATCAGGGCTCCCCCCTGTAGTGGTGCAAGATGCAGAACGCGCCCTCAAAAACAAATTAGAAACATCACACCTCGCTAAATTTAATGGTAAATGGTATTTTAGCAAAGTTGTGAGCATAGAAAATTCTTCGCAATGTTACCATTGTCATGGTGCATCACAATCCATACTTGGGCAGCTTACACTTGTAAGGGATGTGACACCGCTCATGGCTGAACTTACGTATTCTAGCTATGCCACTGCCATGCTAGGTGTGATGGCCCTTGCCTTGATGGTTGTGCTTTTGCGTATTTTTGTACGCAAGGTCATTATTGAGCGCCTTAATAAATTACGCGATGCCAGCACTGCCGTAACGCAAGGTAATCTTAACGCTGATTTTGATGTAACCGGTAAGGATGAATTAGCTACGCTGAGTGAAAACCTTGGTTCTATGGTTCGCAATATAAAAACAGAGATGGGATTTTCTAAAAGTATTCTTGCAGGCATTTCTGTTCCCTACCTTATTATTGATACGGAAGCAAGGGTAACTGCTTGCAATAAAAGAATATTAGAAAGCTTTGGGACAAACATGGAGCCAGAAGATTGCGAGGGCGTTTTGCTTGGCGACTTTACTTCAAAAGTGGGCATTGGGTTTAGCATTTTAACTACTGTGCTAGAAACAGAAAAAGATATTGTTGATCGCCCGCTTTCTTTTACAAATTTGCGCGGTGAAGAAAAACATTTTATTGTAACTTCCAGTGCTCTTTATGATTTAGACGGTAAGCTCATTGGCGCTTTTGCCATAGGCATAGACATTACTGCCATCAAGCAGCAGCAAGAGGCTGTGGAAGAACAAAATGTCCGCATTACGCAAAGTGCAGATTCTGCAAGCGAAGTGTCTCATATGGTAGCAAATAATTCTAATTTGCTAGCAACACAAATACGTACCGCTCGTTCGGCAGCTTTGCAGATATTAGAGCAAACCCAAACTTCTGTGGATGCTTGCAGGCAAATGCAAGAAAGCTCGCATTCTGTGGCCACCAAGGCCATGAACGCTTCTGAATTGGCCGTTAACGCAAGCTCAGAAGTGAATACCGGCCGTGATGTGGTAAAAAGCACCGTGCAATGCATTGAAGGTGTTATGGAACAGGTGAATATTTTAACTGAGCATATGTCAAATCTTGGGGGACAGGCAAATAATGTAACAAATATTATTTCTGTCATTGATGAAATTGCTGATCAAACAAATTTGCTGGCATTGAACGCAGCCATTGAAGCCGCACGCGCTGGTGAAGCCGGGCGAGGCTTTGCTGTGGTGGCAGATGAGGTGCGTAAATTGGCAGAAAAAACTCAAGAAGCTACAAAGCATGTTAATGAAAGCATAAATAATATAGTATCTGGCATTGGCAGCGCCACAGATGGTGCTAATAAAACTTTGGAACTTATGGGCACGGCCACAGAATTTTCGCAACAATCTGGTGAAGCTCTTGAACAACTGCATACTATCATTGAAAATACAGCGCAAAATATTAGTATTATGGCAGAAGCAGCCCATGAACAAACAGCCACGGCCCAAAGCATGAGCGAAGGGGTGGATGTTATCAATACCATGAGCACCAATTCAGCAGATGCCATGAATGTGGCGCACCAAGCGGTGAAAGAGCTGGACGGTATTGTGCAGAAACTCAATGATATTATTTTGAAAATGAATAAACAGTAAAAGAAAAATCAAAGAGAACTCAAAAAAATGCACGGTTAACGCTGTGCATTTTTTTGTGGAAAAGAAAATTTCCCGCTAGATTGTGGGGCTATTTGTAACTATTTATGCAGCTATGGTATTATAGTCGGGATAAAGGCAAAAAATCCCATTAGGGTCTTTTTGCCAAATGCGTTGATTGGAGCTTCCGCGGAATAATAAATCTTCGTGAAAAAGCTTTGCCACATAGGGGCCGTCTATAAGCATGTCGGCATAATCAAGTAGTGTAGCTATGGCCGGATCTGTATTTTTTTGTAAAATTTCCAGCATATATCCTGTGTAGATGGCTATATGCATGCGGTGTTCTTTAAGGGTTTTAGCCAAAGAACAAAGGGGCTTTGCTTGCAAAAAAGGTTCGCCACCAGAAAATGTTACTCCGGAAAGCAAAGGATTTTGCAAAATATCTTGTAAGAGGCTGTCTGTGTCTTGAAGATAGCCGCCCAAAAGATCATGGCTGTCCGGGTTATGGCAACCGGGGCAAGCATGGGGGCAGCCTTGGGTAAAGATCACATGGCGCAGCCCAGGCCCATCCACAATGGATTCTAAGGCTACGCCATGTAAGCGAAGCATTGTCTTAGGCATGCTTTACTCTGTCACGCTCTTCTGCTTTTTTGGCATTGTTAAAACGGTCAAGAGTTCCTACCAAGTATCCGGTAATGCGGCGTGTGCGCTCAAAGGGCACGTTGGCGCCCACAAGTGCTGGGGCTGTTCTCAGATCTTGGTCAAGTTTGCAATGTACCATGTGCTTTGCTCCTTTTCTAAAAAATTTATACATTTTGTCTAGATAAATATTAAACCAATCGCGTATTTAGAAGTATACAATATTTTTATTCTTTTGTATACAGGATAATTGCTTTTGGGCCAATTTTTATTACGGCCTCTGCGCAATAAACTATGAAGGTCGCATGCCGTGGCGGCGCTTAAGCATTTCTATTTTGTCTTCAGGCACCGCTTCATTTTCGCGTCGTCCGCAACGCGGGCATACATCACGAATTATACCCACATAGCCGCACACAGGGTCGCGATCAAGGGGGTGATTAATGGAACCATAGCCAATGCCTTGTGAGTGCATATAGCGGATAATTTTTTCAAAGGCTTCCATATTTTTGCTGGTGTCGCCGTCCAATTCTACGTAGGTAATGTGCCCGGCATTGGTAAAAGCATGGTAGGGCGCTTCCAATTGGATTTTCTTAAAAGCGGGTAAAGAGTAATGCACGGGCACGTGGAAGGAATTTGTATAATAATCTCTATCTGTCACGTTTTCGATGGTGCCGAACTTTGCTTTATCAAGGTGCACAAAGCGCCCGCTTAAGCTTTCGGCTGGAGTGGCAATGAGTGTGAAGTTGAGTTTTGTTTCCTTGGATTTTATGTCGCAACTTTCGCGCATATGCCCAATGATTTTTACGCCGAGCTCTTGAGAAGCTTCACTTTGCCCATGGTGGGCTCCGGTGAGCACTGTGAGTGTTTCGGCAAGGCCAATGAAGCCTATGGTCAATGTGCCGTGGGGCAAAATTTCTTCAAGGGTATCGTCAAGATCAAGTTTTTCTGAATCAAGCCAAATGCCTTGTCCCATAAGGAAGGGATAATTGCGCACCTTTTTAGCACTTTGAATTTTAAGGCGATGCATAAGCTGGCGGTATACCAGATCAAGGCGTGCATCAAGCAGTTCAAAGAAAGCCTTGATGTCTTTTTCTTTATCGCCGCTGGAATGATTTTTCACTTCCAAGGCAAGGCGGGGCAAATTGATGGATGTGAAGCTCAAATTACCGCGCCCGCAAGTTACTTGTCTTTCTGGGTCATACACATTGCCAAGCACGCGTGTGCGGCATCCCATATAGCCCACTTCGCTATTATAATCACCAGCTATATAGTATTGCAGGTTGAAAGGTGCGTCTAAAAAGCTGAAATTGGGGAAAAGGCGCAAGGCCGATGTTTCCATGGCCAATTTGAAAAGGTCATAGTTGGGCTCGTCCGGGTTAAAATTGAGCCCTTCTTTCACCTTAAAAATTTGCACGGGGAATATGGAAGTTTCGCCATTACCAAGGCCGGCCTTGGTGGCAAGCAAAAGATTTTTTGTGGCCATGCGTCCTTCTGGCGAAATATCGGTGCCATAATTTATGGACGAAAAAGGCACCTGTGCGCCGGCGCGGGAATTCATGGTATTAAGATTGTGGACAAGCGCTTCCATGGCTTGATAGCAACGCCTGTTGGTGCTTTTTAAGGCTTCTGTAACGGTATGTGCATGAGCTTTTTGCAAAAGCTCTCGCCCGGGCAAAGATTGCTCTTTGGCTAAATTTTCTAAAGCTTGCCCAAATTCTTTTGTATTTCCCATGTATAAAGGGGTGTTTTCTTGGCATGTGTCCACAAGGTCAAGCAAGGCTTGTTCGTCAAATATGTGTGGCTCACTTGCCTTTGTTGCGTTGTCGGATTGTAAGTCCTTAACAATACGCATATAGTTTGCAAGGCTTTTTTTATACTCTGTAATAAAAGTCTTGCGCACACCATCAGCCATGGCAAAATCAAAATTAGGAATACTTTGACCGCCGTGCATTTCGTTTTGGTTTGCTTGAACGGCAATACAAGCCAAAGCGGCATAGCTTTCAATGGCGTTTGGTTCGCGCAAATAACCATGCCCCGTAGAAAAACCTTTTTTAAATAAAGGGATAAGGTCTATTTGGCAGCATGTTTGCGTGAGCATATAGAAATCTTTGTCGTGGATATGTATGTCGCCTTGGGTGTGCGCTTCAGAAATATCGCTTGGTAAAATATAATTATCCACAAAATACTTAGCTCCTTCAGAGCCGTATTTCAGCATGGTGCCCATGGCTGTATCACCATCAATATTGGCATTTTCGCGTTTCAAATCGTCCTCAATGGCCGGTGTCCATGTGAGGGTTTTATAAATATCCATGAGCGCATTCTCAGCTTGGCGTATTTTAGCATGCTCATGTCTGTATAAGATATACGCTTTGGCCGTTTGGGCATAGCCAAAGCGGATAAGGCTTTCTTCTACGATGTCTTGTATTTCTTCAACATGCTTTAAGCCTTTAGCCGCGAGTTTTTGCTGCACCTTTTCTGTTAAAAAAGCTAAGTCTGTGGCAGACATGGCTTCTTCGTGAGTGTCCAGTCCGTGTTCTTCGGCTTCGGCAGCGCACACAGCCTTATTGGCCCAGCTCATGGCTTGGAATATTTTGGTGGCGTCAAAGGGGGCGCTTTTTCCATCTCTTTTGATAATTATGTCGAGCATATACTGCCTCAGATGTTTTTAAGAATAAAAAAATACTCATATAATGAGCTGTGACTGTGTGTCGTGAAAAGTAGAAATAAAATAAATCTGACTCATCTATTTTGCCCAAGTTTAGCCCCTTGTCAAACCCTAATTTTGTGAAAATTGCTAACTATATAAAAATACCAGATATTTTTTAACTAGTTAAAATAAATAAATTTTAACTGCTAAAGGCCGCTAAAAGCGCATGGACTCTATATATATTTTTTTGCCGAAGTCTTTTGGAAAGCCTTTTGGAAAGACTTGCGTGTGCGGGGTAAAAAGTCTACCGTGTTTTTTTATTTTGGCAGGCTG
The DNA here is from genome assembly GCA_964369505.1 of uncultured Desulfovibrionaceae bacterium. Taxonomy (GTDB): domain Bacteria; phylum Desulfobacterota; class Desulfovibrionia; order Desulfovibrionales; family Desulfovibrionaceae; genus CAYJAD01. Next base: position 26,918 of record CAYJGS010000007.1, read on the forward strand.
TACAAAAAAAATTGCCACGGCATTCCCTCATACCATTTGAGCGAATGTTAGATAATTTTGAAGCGAGGCAAATACCATTATGACGTTAAAAAATAAAGATTTTTTAAAGCTGTTGGATTTTTCAAGTCAAGAAATAGACTATTTATTGCGTTTGGCTGCTTTTTTAAAAGCTGCCAAAAAAGCAAAAAATGAAGAAAAATACTTGTTGGGCAAGAATATAGTGCTCTTGTTTGAAAAAGATTCCACCCGCACCCGCTGTGCCTTTGAGGTGGCAGCTCATGACCAAGGCGCGCATACCACCTATCTTGGCCCGTCGGGAACGCAAATTGGCAAAAAAGAGTCCATGGCCGATACAGCTCGTGTGCTTTCGCGCATGTATGACGGCATAGAATATAGGGGCTTTGGGCAAGATATTGTGGAAAGCATGGCCCGCTATGCTTCTGTGCCTGTGTGGAATGGCTTGACCAACGAATTTCACCCCACCCAAGTGCTTGCTGATTTTCTTACCATGCAAGAGCATTGCCCAAAGCCTTTAAACGAAATCACTTTTGCTTACCTAGGTGATGCCAGATATAATATGGGCAATTCGCTCATGATTGGTGCCGCCAAAATGGGCATGAATTTTCGCTCTGTAGCGCCCAAGGGATCACAAACAGATGCGCATATTGTAACTCTTTCTAAAGCCATTGCTGCCGAAACCGGTGCCACCATTACTGTTACCGAAGATGTGGCCGAAGGTGTAAAAGATTGTGATTTTATTTATACCGATGTGTGGGTGTCTATGGGTGAGCCGGAATATGTGTGGGCAGAGCGCATAGAGCGTTTGCGCAATTATCAAGTAACAGAAAAAACCATGAAGCTTACGGGCAATCCGCACTGCAAATTTTTGCATTGCTTGCCTTCTTTTCATAATACCGAAACAGCCATTGGCGAACAGCTTTTTCAAAAATACGGCATAGACGCCATGGAAGTGGACGATACAGTTTTTGAGTCTTCGGCCAATGTGGCTTTTGATGAAGCAGAAAATCGCGTGCATACCATTAAGGCCGTTATGGTGGCAACGCTTGGCGAAAACGTGCCGACTATCGTATAACGCTTGGTCTCACGTCCTGTGAGACACAAGCTATCGCAAGCGTCGGCGGCGCATGGAGTGAATCCATGCTTGCCTTTGGCTTGCTCCGCTGCGCGGCACGCCCGCGTCCTGCGGGCGAAGA
>CAYJGS010000008.1:0-26392 GCA_964369505.1 uncultured Desulfovibrionaceae bacterium
TTTGCTCGCACTTACACGCTACGCAAAAAGCCCCCCTTCGGGTTAGAAAGAAAAAATGTTTTTATTCAAATGCGATTAATATATTTTTTAATCTATTGTCTTAAAAAATTATTTTTACATCATGTATTATAATTTTATAGCGAAATCGCCGTTGTTTTACTGGTAAAAATGCTCATATCTTTCTTGTGTTTTGCGTAAATAAAGCATATATCATCCCACTTATTGCAACGTTTTACCTTTAAAAAAATATATGCGGAAGTTTTATTCAAGATTTTTTTCTCCTTCTGAATCCAGGCGTTTATTGCGTTTGGGCGGCCCCATTTATATGGCACAATTGGCAAGTACCGGCATGAGTGTTGTGGATACGGTCATGACGGGTCAAGCTAGTGCCGTCGATATGGCTGCTGTGGCTGTTGCCTCTTCTATTTTAAATCCACTCATGCTTTTTGGTGTGGGTTTATTGCATGCTATGACGCCCTTGTGTGCGCAATTGGTGGGTGAAGGGCGCACATGGTATATTCCCCATTTTATTCGTCAGGGTATATGGACGGGATGTATTTTGGCCTTGCCTATCATGTTGGCTTTTTATGCTATCTCTGGGATAATGCAGAGTTTTGGTCTTGAGCCACATTTGGCAAGCCTTGCCGAAGGGTATTTGCGAGCCGTGCTTTGGGGAATTCCCGGATTTTATCTTTTTATTATCTTGCGGGGTATGCTTGAAGGCTTTTCGCGTACACGGCCGGCCATGGTTATTTCTTTTTTTGCATTATTATTGAATATTCCTTTGAATTATATACTTATTTATGGAAAATTTGGAGCACCGACCTTAGGCGCTGTGGGCTGTGGTGTGGCTACGGCTTTTTGTTTTTGGGTTATGGGGCTTTCTATGGCATATTTTGTTTTGCGAGACAGGGACATCAATGCCCTTGGGCCTTTGTTTAAGCCTTTGTTTTTCAAAAATATTCTTTCTGAACAGGCGCGGCAAGAACGTGCGCATGCTCGCGATGAACAGTCTTTTGCGCGTATGGATTTTCGTGAAATCTGTCGCATTTTTCGTATAGGTTTTCCCGGTGCTTTGGCTTTGCTGTTTGAGATTTCGCTTTTTGCTGTGTCTGCTCTTGTTTTAGCACCCATGGGGACGGTGGCTGTGGCCGGGCATCAAATTGCCATGAATGTGGGGCATGTTATTTTTATCATACCTCTTTCTTTGGCTTTTACATGTACCATTCGTGTGGGGTATTGCTTAGGTGCCAGACAATTTGTGCACGCGCGCCTCATTGCTTGGACAAGTATTTGCGTGGGACTGTTTTTAGCTGTGCTTTGCGCTGTGGGCATGTATGTGTTCCGCCATGAAATACCTTATATTTATAATGATGATTCGGGTGTGGTTACGCTTGCAGCTACATTGATTTTGTTGGCGGCCATGTATCAAATTGTGGACGCTTTACAAGTTGTGTGTCTTGGGATCTTGCGCGGATATAATGATACAACCTATATATTTATTATGGGGTTTATTTCGTATTGGATGATTGGTTTTCCCTTGGGATATATGCTGAGTAGCACATCATGGCTTGTGCCGGCTATGGGACCCGTGGGCTTTTGGATAGCCTTTATTGTGGCTTTGACTTTTGGCGCTGTATGTTATGTTCTTAGGGTCTTGCATTTGCACAAATTGCCTACTGAAGTGATTTGGGAAAAAATCCATAGATAGTCTTTTAAGTTGGTGACATGGTCATTTTGAGTGACGAGTGAAAAAATAGCGCGCCAGCGCTTACCTTAGTATCCCAGCGAGCACCTCAAAAAGCTTACTTTTCGGATAAAAATACATTGCACAGCGACTTACAAGCAAAAAAGTTCTTTATTACTCATTTACCCCAAAGCATTTTCCATTCTGTGATTCTTTGCAATGCATCTAGAGGGCTTAGGCTGTTAGGATCGCAGTCTTTAAGTATTTGCACCAGAGGGTGTTCTTGCACATCTGCCTGATCCACCTGATCTATGTGAGGCAAGCTTGGCGGCGCTTCTTGAGGGTGCTTTTGCGGCAATTGCAGCCCCGGCAAAACAGAAGCCTGTTCTTTTTTGGGAGCAAGCCCTTTGCCTTCAAGCTTAGCTAAAATTTCTCTGGCTCTTTGCACCACCGGCATGGGCACACCGGCAAGGCGCGCCACTTCCACTCCATAGCTTCTGTCTGAAGGGCCTGGAATAAGGCGATGCAAAAAGAGCACTTCGCCGCCATGTTCGCATATGGCAATATTCATGGTAAAAACGTGAGGCAGGCTGCTTTCTAAGGCAGTGAGTTCATGATAGTGCGTGGCAAAAAGAGTACGAATGGTGCCTTGCCCGCGCTTTGTAAGCTCTTCCACCACAGCCCAAGCCAAAGCAAGCCCGTCATAGGTGCTGGTGCCGCGTCCTATTTCGTCCAAAATAACTAAGCTGTTCTTGGTAGATTGACGTAAAATACGTGCTGTTTCCATCATTTCTACCATGAATGTGCTTTGTCCTGCGGCTAAATTATCCGAAGCTCCCACACGAGAAAAAATCCTGTCTACCGTACCCATGCGTACATGACTTGCTGGCACAAAAGAACCCATTTGTGCCAAAAGACAAATAATAGCTGTTTGGCGTAACACTGTGGATTTACCGGCCATATTGGGGCCTGTAAGCAAACAGAGGCGGCGGTATTGGTCAAGTGTTATATCATTGGCCACAAAATTGCCTGTGCCTATGATACTTTCTACCACAGGGTGGCGTCCTTCGCGAATGCTAAGGCCTTGGCCTTCTTCAAATTCCGGCGCCGTCCATATATTTTTTCGCGCTACTTCTGCCAAACTTTGCCAATAATCAAGCCTAGCTATGATATGTGCCATAAAGAGTATGCGGCTGCGCTCGTTATTTACTTTGTGGCGCAATTCCATAAAAAGCTGATGTTCTAAATTTTTACGCTTTTCAGCAGCGTGCATAATTTGTTCTTCAAGATTTTTAAGGGCTTCTGTGGTAAAGCGTTCGGCATTGGCAAGGGTTTGGCGGCGTACAAAGTGTTCTGGAATTGCATCGCCTTGGGCGGCTTGAGCTGAACGGGTGAGCTCGAAATAATAGCCAAAAACACGGTTAAATCCTAGTTTTAGTTTATGCAAACCGGTAATTTCTTGCTCGGATTTAAGCATATCTTGTAATTTTTGTTCGCCGTGTTCGGCAAGATCCAGCAAGGTGTCCAATGCTTCGTTGTAACCTTGTTTAAAAATGCCACCTTCTGTAATGGTATTGGGGGCATTTTCTAAAAGGGCGCTGTGCAAAAGGTCTGTAATATCTTGCAAATTGTCCCAATGTTCCATAAGACTTTGCAATATGGGGGGCAGTTCTTGGATTTTTACTTGAGCTACAACAGCGCTTTGCAGCATGGGTAAAGTTTGCAAACTGTTGCGCAGGGCAAGATAATCCTTGGGATTTGCCCTTTGCAGGTGCACACGTGTGCTGATGCGCTCAAGATCAAAAATGCATTTTAAGGCTTCGCGCAATTGGCGGCGTGTTTCATTGTGCGTGTGTAAATAAGCCACAGCTTGTTGTTGTTTTATAATGGCGCTGCTATGGCGCATGGGATAACGTAAGTTATCTTCAAGCAGGCGTCCCCCCATGGGGCTTAAGGTGGCGTCAAGTATGTGAAAGAGTGTGCCGGAACCCTTACGTCCGTTTAAGCGTACAAATATTTCAAGGTTGCGTTCGGTGAGTTCGTCAATAATAAGGTGCTTGCTCACGTCTAAGGGGGTGAAAGGTTGTAAGTGCCTAATATCGCAGCGTTGTACTTGGCTTAAATATACAAGCAGGGCCCCACAAGCGCGAGTAAGTTCTGGGGCATTTTGCAAATTAAGGGCTGCAAGTTCTTGAACACCTTGTGCTTCAAGGATAAGACGAGTGTTGGTGCTTAATTCAAAGTGGCTACGCACAGCCACACGAATGCGCTGTGTGCCTTCTAAGAGTACATCTGAAGGGATTTTTTCATCTTCCGGAATGAGCAATTCCTTGGGAGCAATTTTTTCTACCCATTGCCACAGTTCGTAGGGTTTTTTGCAAGTAAGGCCGGACCATTTGCCTGTGGAAACATCCACAAAGGCTAGTGCTCCTTGGGATTGTGTATTATTCCAAAAAATGGCCGCCAGGTAATTATGGCTTTTGGCATCTAGCGTGTCGTCGTCAATAACAGTACCTGGCGTTAATATCTGCGTGACTTCGCGTTTGACAAGCCCTTTAGTGCTTTTAGGGTCTTCCACCTGCTCGCAAATGGCCACGTGAAAACCCTTGGCAATGAGCTGAGCAATATAGCCTCTTGCCGCATGCCAAGGTACACCGCACATGGGTACTGGGGCAGGGCTGTCTTTATGGCGACTTGTGAGGGTTATTTGTAGTTCGCGTGCCGTTGTTACAGCGTCTTCAAAGAAAAGCTCATAAAAATCACCCATGCGATAAAAAAGCAAGGCGTGCGGATAGTCGGCCTTTATACGCAAATACTGCTCAAACATGGGTGTCATTTTTATGCCATCTTTAGGATGGGCATTTTGCACCTCTTGTAAGTTTTCGCGGTCTTCTTTGCCGATGGATGTTATGGATTTTTGTGGCATAGCGTTATTGTGTGTGAAAGGGGCATACAAAGTATGCCCCGTGTGAATACAAAATGTACAATTAATGTTTATCAGGATCCGGTGCGGTAATGTCTTCTACCACTGGTTTTTCTTTGGGGGCGATAGCTGAAGCGGTAAGCTTTTTATCTTCCTTAGGTTTGCGGCTAAAAAGTCCGCCGCTATTTTCTATTTTGCCTTGAGCTGCTTTAAGTTTAGCCAATTCTTTTTCTAAAGAGCTGACGCGCCATGTAGCTTTCATACAGCGTGCTGAAAGTTGCATTTTGTCCCATATAAGTATGAGCAAGGCAGAAAGTGCACCCACCAAAAAAGCAGCCAATACAAGAAAATAAAATGGTAACGTTATGGATTTCATGGGTTCGATAAAGAACAGGTTAAGCTGCAAAACCATTTCTGTGGAAAGAATGGCCTGATTTTGAAAAAAGAAAATCATACTTAAGAAAAAAAGTAGTACAATTAATAAAACCTTCAAATAACGCATACGCAAAGCCTCCTCAAGCTTTTAAGAAAGTTTATCAAAATGAGACCTCTATGCAATGTATTGGATAGGGTCAAAATAGGGTTTTAGCGCTTTGTAGCTGGAGTCAAGATGCTCTGGTACCATGCGCACTTCATCCATAACAGCCATAAAAGAAGAATCGCCATTCCAACGCGGCACAAGATGAAAGTGCAAGTGTTCACGTATGCCCGCTCCGGCTGCCTCTCCAAGATTTAAACCTATATTTATGCCCTGGCAATGAAAATGCTCTTTTAAGATGGCCGTACATGTTTGCAATAAGTCCATCATTTCATGAGCTGCTTCAGTTTTTAAGGCTGTAAAGTCCATAATATGTTCATAGGGTGTTACCATAAGATGCCCATTGTTATAAGGATATTTGTTCATTATAACATAGCAGTGCTGCCCTCTGTACAAAATATAGCGCTCTTTATCTTCTTGTGTGTGTGGGGGTATGCAAAACACACAAGAGTCCGGTTTTGGGCCTAAGATATAGTCAAGGCGCCACGGTGCCCAAAGTACTTTCATTACCTTTTCTTCCTTTCTGAAAAAAACTAAAGGGTTTTTTCAGGGGCTATTATATATGAAAAGCCTATGGTTTCAATGTATATTTAATCTTTCACTACATATACACCTTTTTGCATTGTCGGGCAAGTCTTGGATGTCATATAATCTTAGCTGTGTGTTGATCGTTTTATTTTTTTGCGCAATTTTTTTCTTTTAGATTGTAAAATTAATGATTTAGCTAGCGTATACTGGCTTTCTTTTGTGGGAGCTATACCGTCTAATTTGGCTGATTTAACTTGACGTAAAAGTTGTCCAAAAAAGGGCCCCGGTTCCAGTCCAAGGTCCATAAGATCTCTGCCGCCAATGTCTATTTTTTCATTTTTCCAAGTGGTTATATAATACGAAATATGGCGACGCAAATCTTCTGATTTTATGCGAGCCATAATAAAAAGCAGACCTTCAAGGCTTGCTTTGTCCAAAAGAGCACAAAGATCACTTATGCTGCCTTTTTGTGTATACCATTTTTCTATTTCAGGGCGCAGTTTTCGCACATCTTCCCGTAAATGCATAAAATTTTCCTGCTGCACCTTTGGAGTGCCAAGTCTTTTAATAAGTTTTGTGCATTCTTTATAGTTGAGCTTGTGGCAAAGTCCAAGGGCATATATGATCCAGCGTTCGGGTGCTTTGGAAAAATACAATAGATGGTACCAGTCCAATTTGCCTTTTATATTTTGTAGTAGCTCTTTTTTAGCGGCATTGAGCATCAAGTTTTTTTCTATGGAGGCTAAAATTCCTAAAGAATCAAGTCTTTGCAAAACAGTTACTGGGTTTGGTTCTTGGCAAATCATGTCAAATTCATGGAAAAGACGTGTGCCTGAAAGTTTATCCATAAGCTGTAGGGTAAGGGTGTTTTTTATGAGTTTTTCCACCATGGGGCCTAGTTTAAAGGCATAGCGCTGTTCAAAGCGCACGGCACGTAAAATTCGTGAAGGATCTTCCACAAAGCTTAGGGTGTGTAATACACGCACGCGTTTGTCGTGTATGTCGCGTTGTCCGCCAAAATAATCCACCAATTGTCCAAAGGTGTTTTGGCTTAAGCGAATAGCCAAGGCATTGATGGTGAAGTCGCGCCTAAAAAGATCTAATTTAAGGGATGAAAGCTCCACCGTAGGCATGGCTGCTGGGTGTGTATAATACTCTAGGCGGGCTGTGGCCACATCAATATGCTTTTCTTTACCATTTTCTTTAAAAACAACTACGGCAGTTAAAAAGGCTTGGTGAGCTCGCATGCGTCCGCCCAATTCTTTGGCTAATTCTTTGGCATAGGCAATGCCATTACCTTCTACCACAAGGTCTATGTCTGCATTTTCTTTTTCAAGCAAAAGATCGCGCACAAAACCGCCCACGGTGTATACAGAAATACCTAATTTGTCGCCTAATTCCCCTGCTTTTTTAAGTAATTGTAGGATGTCTTGGGGCAATCGTTCGCGCATGAGCTTGGCAAGGTTGCGTTCTTTGCGATTTTCGCGCAAAGGACTGGGTATTCCTTCGGGGCTGTCTACAAAAATATGGATAAGATCTGTACGAGTTACCACGCCTATGGTTTTGGATTGTGGATCAGTTTGGCTTGTGGTTATAATGGGCACAAGATGTTGCCTTGCTCCCACAATAATATCCATAAGATCGCTTAAAGGTGCATGTGGACTTAGGCTTAAAAAATTTTGTTGCATATAGCTTTGAATGTCTGTGAGCTTATGGTTAACAGCGCGGCCTGCGGTGTGCGCATCTAAAATGCCCACGCAATGTTGTGTGCCCACGGCAAAAATAGGTATGGCCTTAAAACCAAAATGGTTCATAAGGTCATAGGCTTCTTGCATGCTTTTATTTTCTTCAATACCAATGGGAGGCGAGGTCATATATTGACCGGCTTTTTTGTGGTCTTGCACTTGGCTAAAAAGCATTTGATAGATATCTTCGCGTATTTGCTGGATTGTTTTGTGACGTACCGAAGCAGAAGCGGCATAGGCATGCCCACCGCCACCAAGATTTGTGCAAATGCGCCCCACATTGATATTTTCATTGCGGCTGCGTGCCACCACAGTGATTCTGTCGGCCATGCGACCCAAGGCAAAAAGCACTTGAAAGCGCTCCATTTCCATAAGTTTATGCGCAAGCAAGGCAAAGTCTCCAAGATAATGTTCCATGGAAACATCGGCTATGACCACAGGCACAGCACCCACTTGATAGGTGGTGGCAGATTCTAAAAGAGCGGAAAGGGCTTGGATATGAGCGCTGGTAAGTTCATGGGCAGCAAGGTCGGCTATGGAGCTAACATCCATGCCTTTTTCGTGCAGCCATGCGGCGGCTGTATAGTCTTCGGGCGTGGTGGATGCATAGGTAAAAGAACCTGTGTCTGCGTAAATGCCAAGGCCAAGGATGGTGGCGTCTTGGCAAGAGATGTCTAAATTACGGGCGCGTATTTCTCGTATAATGCGCGTGGTGGTAGAGCCTACAGTATCTACAAATACATACGGTGTTTTGATATCGTCGCCGGAAACGGGATGATGGTCCCAAATATGTATTTCCATATCTTCACGTTCGAGCAAACTTTGCACATGGCTTAGGCGTGAATATTGTCGTGTATCTACAACCACCAAGCGTGTAAAATGTTGCCAGTCAATATCTTCATGTTTTTTAAAATTATAGGCAAAGAGGGCGCTGTCATTAAAAAAAGTTTGGAGGCTGCGTTCTTGCGAACCAGGAAAAAGTAAAGTCGCGCCGGGATATAATATGCTAGCACCTATGATGGAGGCAAAAGCGTCAAAATCTGCACTGCCGTGGCAGGTGATGAGGGTGTTGCTCTCTGCCCCTGAAGTGGTTTTGAGCGTATTGCTTGTCATGGGTGGGCATTTCATGAACTTTTTTCCTCAATAACTGTTGCCATAGTAGTTTTTTTGCTGCGTGGGTGATGGCGTTTATGCATATCTTGTAAACGCCGCACTTGCACATGGGTATAAATTTCTGTGGCTGCAATGTCGCTGTGCCCCAAAAGTATTTGTACCGTGCGCAAGTCTGCGCCGCCTTCTAAAAGGTGTGTGGCAAAAGAATGGCGAAAGGTATGCGGCGAAATGGCGCGCGTAATGCCAACAAGTTGCGCGTATTTTTTTACCATTTTCCAGATATATTGCCTTGTTAATCCTTTTCCCGAACGGTTTAAAAATATAAAATCTTCCTTTGGGTCAAACAGCTTTCGCCATTCGGTCACATAGCTTTGTAAAAGCAAGGTAGCTTTTTCGTGTATGGGTACTAAACGTGCCTTTCCGCCTTTGCCAAAAACATGCACAAGCCGACGCTGCCAGTCTATATGACTTAGGCGCAAAGTGCAAAGCTCAGAAACGCGCAAACCTGAAGCATAGAGTAATTCGAGCATGCAGCGGTCGCGCTGCCCAAGGCGATCGTGCATGGGGGGCTTTTGCAATATTTCTTGCATTTCTTCTTGGCTTAGCAAATCCGGCAATAGGGAAGGCAGTTTAGGATTTTCTAAAAGGGCTGCGGGATTTTTGGGCAAGAAGCCTTCTTCGGTGGCATAGGTAAAAAAACCGCGCAAGCTTGAAAGATGGCGCGAGAGAGTGCGGCCTGTAAATCCCTTAGCTCGTAAAAAGGCCATGTATAAAAAGAGGTCGCTTTCTGTAAGTTCTGGTAATTTTTTGGTGTTTTGTTCTGTGTGGCATTCTTGTATATAGTGGAGAAAATTTTTTAAATCGTGTCCATAGGACTCAACAGTGTGCGCAGAAAGTCCACGTTCGGCCAAAAGATGGTCGAGCCATTCTTGCATGTGCATGGCCATGGAGGCAAAGGAGGTAGGGGGGGGTGAAACAGTATCCATGGCATATGGTAAACTATACGCTGGTATAATGCAAATTGTCAGTTCTTTTTACTCTTACACATATTACGCACTTGGCGGCAAATGCCCATGAGCGCGTCGTACTCATGCCTTTTCAGTCCCACGCGTCCAAGAAAGCGGCGAAAGGGCATGAGGAAATAATCAGGATTATCACCGTGTAAATAATCTATGTGTAAAAGGGTTGTTTTAAGGTTTTCGTAAAGTCTTTCTTGATCAGCGCCGCATATATGTGGCGCTTCATTTTTGGGGCGTTGCTCATATTGCTGCTTGTGGGCTTCTTTGAAGCATTCGTACAAAAGTAACAAAACAGATTGCGCCACATTTAAAGAAGCGGCTTCGGTGGTGGGTATGGTGACAAGGCGTTGGCAGTGTTCGATTTCTTCATTGTTCAGCCCGCGATCTTCCGGCCCCATAACAAGAGCAACACTGTCTCCTGTAGTAAGTGCGGCAACTATTTCTTTTGCGGCTTGTTCGGGATGCAAGAGTTCACGCCGCCAGCCGCCGGTTCTGGCCGTGGTTCCCACGGTGAGGGTGTGTTTTTCTACAGCTTGTGCAAGGTTATCGCACAGGCGCACCGATTCCAAAATGTGCTGCCCTTTGGCTGTGGCTAAAGGGCGGGCTTTTTCTATGTGCCACATTTCTGGCTGTACAAGGGCAATGCCGCCGGCTCCCATATTGGCGCAAGCCCTGGCCGCCATGCCGATATTTTCGGGAAAGCGGCTTTTGACCATGACCACTTCAAGGCCGTGTAAGAATGCAGTGTCCATAAGGATCAATACTTGATGCTATCCAAATAAAGTTGTGTATATATTAAATACCTGTTGCACAGGTTCTGCCACTTCCGGCCATACAGAACGGCTGATAATAGCAAGCATAACCCCGCCAATACCGCATTTGCAAATGGTGCCTAAAAAACGCCCCATCATGGAGCCAAAAGCGGCTTGTACCGCTTCTTGATGCGGTCTTCTTTTGAGCATTTCAGCGACATAACTTCCCACAAAAGCACCAAGCAAAGCCCCAAAAAGGGCGCCTAAACCAAAAAAAAGCGGAGCAAACATAATGGCACCCACAATGGCACCTATCATACCGGCCACGGTGCCCGTGGAAGAAGATCCGTATTTTTTGGCTTTAAGCATTTGCAAAGCAAATTCCAAAGCTTCACCCAAGAGGGCAAGGCCTATGAGTATGGCAAAGAATATCCAGTTCATGGACGTGGTTTCTGGGTAAGCATATTTCCAAAGCCCTACCAAGGCGAGTATTATCCAATTGGCGGGCAAGCTGAAAATATTTAAAAATAGTATGGCTCCAAGCAATATTAAAAATGCCCAAGTTAGCATATAAGCAATGGGTAAGGGTATAAAAATATCCATAATATTTTATTTCTCGCGCGAATCTTGAACGCGAACAGCCTTGCCTTCACTTGTGGCAATACTGCCTGAAGGCACAAGTTCTATTTTGGGCGTGACCAATATTTCGTCACGCATGCGTCCGGCAATATTTTTTTGTAAACTGCGCAAAATACGCATATCTTCTACAAAATGTTCTTCGCTGATCTCAACTTGCACACGCATATGGTCGGCAACGCCATCATTTTCAAGAATAATAAGATAATTCTTACCCACTTCGCGGAAAGACATGAGCACTTGTTCCACTTGCATGGGGTAAATATTTACCCCCTTTAAGATAAACATATCGTCCACACGGCCACGGATGCGGTCAATGCGTTTATGTTTGCGGCCACAAGGGCAATCCTCAGGAATAAAGCGCGTTAAATCACGAGTACGATAACGCAAAATGGGCATGCCGTCACGTCCAAGGGTAGTCATGACCAATTCGCCAATTTCACCATCGGGCACAGGTTCGCCCGTTTCTGGATTAATAATTTCAGCTATATAAGCGTCTTCCCAAATATGCATGCCGTATTGTTCTTGGCATTCAAAGGCAACGCCAGGTCCGTTCATTTCGCTTAAGCCATAAGAATTATACACTTTCATATTGAAAAGTTCTTCAATGCGACGGCGGTATTCTTCGGTATACGGTTCTGCTCCGATGAGCGCAATGCGTAAGGGCAAAGATTTAGGATCAATGCCAGATTCTTCTAAATGCCCGCCAAGAATGAGCGCATATGAAGGCAAAATATGCACAACGCTGGTTTGGAAATCATTAACAATCTTCAACTGGCGACGTGAATTGCCAGCCCCTGCCGGAATGGTGAAACACCCAAGGCGTTCCGCACCGTAATGTATGCCAAGGCCGCCAGTAAACAAACCATATCCTGACATATTTTGGAATACGTCGTCTGGCCTTACACCCACCATATACATGCAACGCGCCATCAAATCTGCCCAAGCTTCTAAATCGCGCTTTGTATAGCAAATGGCCGTTGGGGTGCCGGTGGTGCCGCTTGAGCAGTGCATGCGCACAATATCTTTATGCGGAACACACAAAAGCCCTGTGGGATAATTTTGGCGCAAGTCGTCCTTGGTGGTGAAAGGGATTTTTTGTATATCTGCAACACTTTGTATGTTTTCTGGGTTCACACCTGCTTCTTGCAAACGCTTGGCGTAAAAATCGCACTTTTGGGTTTGTGCCAAGGTTTCGCGCAAGCGAGTAATTTGGGTTTTCTCTATGTCTTCGCGTGAAAAGAGTTCTGCTTTATCAAATACTTCCATGGTGTTTTCCGTGGTTAAAGTGTTGTGCTGTGAGCAAAAGATCTGAGCAGGCCAAAGCAGCCAGCCAACATCATATCCCCATATGGGGCAATAAATTGTCCTTGGCCTTGCAGTATATGTCGCTTGGGTCCAAGAATAAATGTGGGTGTAAAAGAGCCTGCCTCATCGGGAACATTCACAAAAATACTGCCGTGACCGCCTGTGGCGCGTACCTGTTCATCCGGTAACCAGCCTAAACGAAATTCTTTAAGATCATTAAGAAAATCTATAGTTTCGCGCTGGCCGGTATGGTGTTCAAAAAGCCCCACAACTTTGCCTTGATACACAAGAGCTGCCACCGTATGCCCATTACCCACGTTAATGATAGTAATACCTTCACGCTGAGAACGGGCAAGTACTTCGGGTTGGCACAAAGCGCCCAAGATGGCACTTGTACCCGTATCGGCCACGGGACCGCCTGTTTGTTTTTGTAAAGTAACAAGGCGTGTTAAATGGCTTGGTGCACGATTATAGAGCCAGTTTTCCGGCTGGGGTGCTTTTTCAAGCAGGCTACGCCAATCTTGCATGCGTCCTATTCTGTTGCCTTCAGGGTGTATGCCATGATCTTGGGCTGCAGCAAGAACCCTATGCGGTAGGGGTAAATTCCATTGGAGCAATTGTTGTTGCCATACGGTGGCGTCATAATCGCATAAATATATGGGCACGGCTTGCCGTGGCGCTGTTTCTTGAATTTCAATGCCGTATTGGGTTACTTTATGTATGTCATCATGAATGCCGGCTGCTGCGGATTCTGCGCAATAGACTTTGTATCCGGCTTTGATATGCTGCAAAAGCGCACCTGTAAAGCCGCCCCCCATATTGTGCCCGTGCAGCCAAATGCTTTGGCCTGTTATCGTGAGCTCTTCAATGCGTTTTTTTATGAGGCGTGCCGGAGAAGGCAACACAAAGCGCGGCCAATTTTCTGGCGTTAACTTTGGAAGTGCCAAGAGCACATCTTGGGTGCCGCTGCCAATATCTAAGCAGAGTATGGGGCCATGGGCTTGTAAAAGCTCAACAAAAGTATTGTTTGTGTGTTCCATTATAGGCGCCAATGCATGGGGTTTTAAAATGTTGCCATAAAATTTGCCATGCAATGGTTTACCTGTAAGTGGAGAAGTTCGCAAGTGCGGAGTGGATATAAATTTTTTATTGTGGGTTTTATTATCAACCTGAGACCTATGGAATGCATAGGTCTCAGCCTGTTAGCTATGACTATGTTGCTTTTGCCAGTGAATTTTGGCGTAAGCGCAAGAGGAAGTACATACCCACAAGTATACCAAGGCCTATGAAGTCACTATATACTCCGGGCCAAATCATACATAGTGCGGCAGCCACCATGACAGCACGTTCGTACATGCGTAAATTCACGAGCAAGAAACCTTCAAGTCCAATGGACAGGGTCATGATACCAACCATAGCGGTGACTAAGGTGATGCCAAATTCTACCCAATTGGTGACATTGGTAAGTAAAAGCTCTGGAGACATAATAAATACAAAAGGCACGATAAAGCCGGGCAAGGCCAAACGCACAGCGGTAAACGCTGTTTGGTTGGGGGCAGCGCCTGCAATACCAGCAGCCGTATAAGCTCCTACGCAAACAGGTGGTGTTACGGATGAAAGCACAGCGTAGAAAAACACAAAGAAGTGTGCATCAAGAGGCTTACAACCAAGGCTTATGAGTGCTGGCACAGCTACGGCTGAAGCCATAACATAACTGGCTGTGGTTGGCATGCCCATACCGAGTAAGAGGCAGATGAGCATGGTTACTATAAGGGTTGGAATCATAAGTCCGTCGGTGTAGCCTAAGATAACGTCACCAATGCGTAAAGCAATACCTGTGGCGCCCATCATGCCGATAACAACGCCCACAATGGTACAAGCTATAGCTACAGAAAGGGCTGATTTTGAGCCGTCTTCTAATGTTTTGATGAAGGACTTAAGATTGAGGCGGTCTTCTTTGCGCACAAAGGAGAGCAGTATACAACAAATGATACCTATACCGGCAGAGAAGAGTGGATTTCTGCCCATGATGAGCAGAGTTACGATAACAACGAGCGGAATAGATTTATAGCCTGTTTTAAAGAGCACATCTTTTAATCTGGGCAGCATTTCTTTGGGTAAACCTTTAAGGTCTAAGCGGTTTGCTTCCACAGAAAGAGAGCACCAGATACCAAAGAAATAGAGCAGAGCGGGAACTAAAGAGGCTATGATAACATTAATATATTGTGTTCCCACAGTGTCGGCAATAATAAAGGCCGCAGAACCAAGCACAGGAGGCATAATTTGACCGCCTGTGGAAGCTGCAGCTTCTACAGCACCTGCATAGAAGGGGCGGTAGCCAATTTTTTGCATAAGTGGAATGGTAAAGGTGCCAGTGGTAGCCACGTTAGCAGAAGTACTACCGGAAATGGTGCCCATAAGCGCGCTGGACATAACAGCGATTTTTGCGGGGCCGCCTTTACGGTGACCGGTAAGAGCCATGGAAAAATCGTTAAAGAAGGCTGCTGTTCCTGTGGAATCTAAAAAAGCTCCAAACAGGATAAACATAAAGATAAATGTGGCTGAAACCCCTGTAACTAAACCGAAGAGACCGTCGGTGGTAAGGTACAATTCTTCAAGTATACGCGGTATGGATAAGCCTGCGTGTATAAAAGGGCCAGGCATGTATTGACCAAAGTATGCAAAGAAAAGAAAAAATAAGCAAAAAGAAGGTAAAATATAGCCAAGAACGCGACGTGCTGCTTCAAAAACAAGCACTAACATGGCGCCGCCAAGCCAAACTTCATAATCTTCAAACATGCCTGCACGATTAGCTATATCTTCATAAAAAATAAATATGTAGAGCGAGCACCATGCAACACCAAGAGCCAATATCCAGTCAAGAATAGAGGGGGTATCTCTGGGAGAGTTCTTACCCGCTGGATACAATAAGAAAATCAACGGCAAAACAAAGGCAAGGTGAAAACTTCTTTGTTGCATAGCCGGCAAAAGGCCAAAAAAGGAAGTATATAAATGGAAACAAGCCAAAGCCACTGTAAAGACAGTGATAAATATTTTTAAGTTTCCGGTAAAGACACGGCGCTTCCCTTTTTTCTTTGGGGGGGCGTCTTTATTTTCTTCTGCTTGTACAGTGGTGGGCATTTCTTGAGCCATGGCTCCTCCTTCTGATCTCAATTCAATATAATTATGCGTGCAAGATGCAAAGATCTTACACGCATATTATGGGAATAGTTTTATTTTAAGATGCCAATTTCTTTGTAATATTTTGCTGCACCTGGATGGATGATGGTGGAGCTTGCACCTTGGAGGGCAAGTTCTTTACCAAAAGCAGCAAAGTATGTGGGAAGACGTTCTTTTAAGAAGGCAGAATTTTCATACATCACTTTGGTGATATTATAGATGAGGTCTTCAGACACATCAGCATGAGTAAGTAATGCACCAACAGCACCAAAACCTACGATATCTTGCTCAACGCCTTCATACGTACCCTTAGGAATAGTTGCAGGAACATAGTGAGGATAACGCTTCATAAGTTCTGCAAGTTTGTCAGGCTCCATGCCAATGAGTTTGCAAGCGCCTGTGCGGATAAGGTCGGAAATTTGTGCATTGGGTGTGGTGGTTGTCCAAAGTGTTCCTTCAATATCACCAATTTTGAATGCTTCTTCAAATTCAGAACGGCCAAAGCGTTCAACGGTTACGTCGTCGTCTTTAAGACCATAAACACTCATAAGTTCACGCACGTTAAGTTCAATGCCGCCGCCAATGGGGCCAAAGTCAACATGTTTTCCTTTAAAATCGCCGGGGGAATTGATACCTGCTTCCATACCCACAAGAATGTGTGCGGGCATGGGATAGATGGCGGTTACAAAGCGGAGATTTTTCAAAGGTTTTTTGAAAGCACCAGAACCGTTAATGCCCATAGCAAGAGTAGAGGATTGGGTAAGACCAAGTTCGATATCGCCTTTTTCAAGGTTCATCATGTTTTTGATACTGCCACCGGTAACGGCAGAAAAGTTGATGTCAGATAATTTAGCTTGACCCAATTGGCTGATGGTGTTGCCGATCAAGTAAAAACCGCCGCCAACAGAACTTGTTCCAATGCGCACAAATTGTGCAGCTTGTGCTTGTCCCACACAGAACATGAGTGTGAGAGTTATTGCAAGTAGTGTCCATTTTTTCATGCTGAACTTTCCTTATGATGCTTATACGTTATCATGATGCCCTGATGCCCAATGCATTATCAAAGGGGCATTAACCTTGAAAGTGAGAGTGCCTATTTTCAAAGCTTTTTCAAAACCTGTGCAGTAAATTGCACATTGTATGCCAAAAAATGCCTTATAATTTACATAATCATTTTGCTTGAATAGTCTAGTTTCAGTGCGAGGCATGTTGGGTGTGGTGCAAAGTGTTGCGATTTGCGGTGTGTTTTGTTGCTTTTTGTGTAAAAAAAGCGATACGGCATGATTCTAATGGAGCGTTGATGGCAATTTTTTAATACGTAATGCCATATTTTTTCATGCGCCTGTAAAGTGTGCTTCTGTTAATTTTTAAAATTTCTGCAGCTTTGCTGTAATTACCCATGGAGTCTTCAAGGGCTTGAATAATATCGTCTTTTTGTCTATTGCTGCGTGTGGGAATGGGCTTTACAAATGCAGATGAAGAGGGCAGAAGGGGGTGTATCATTTCGCCGCTAATGGTTCCTGATTTAAAGCGTGCCACAATTCTTTCTACCATATTTAAGCATTCGCGCACATTACCAGGCCATGTGTATTCATTGAGCAAGCGCAAGGCTCCGCTAGAAAGTTTGAGGTTTTGTGGGGAATTTTCTGTAAATTGTTGTAAAAAATAGTGAATATATTGCGGTACATCGCCTGTTCTTTGGCGTAAGGGTGGTAATTCAAGGCGCAACACATTGAGGCGATAATACAAATCGTCACGGAACAAATTTCTTTCGATAAGCTCTTCTAGGTTTTTATTGGTGGCCACAATAATGCGCACATTCACAGGCACCACTTTGTGGCTGCCAAGGCGCACCACAGAACGCTCTTGGCAAAAACGTAATAATCTTCCTTGGTTTACATAATCAAGTTCTGCCATTTCATCAAGAAATATGGTGCCATTGTGCGCTACTTCCAAAAGCCCTGCCTTGCCCTCTTTACTGGCACCGGTAAAAGCCCCGCGAACATAACCAAAAAGTTCACTTTCCAAAAGATGCGTAGGAATGGCTGCGCAGTTAATGGCCACAAAAGGGCCATGAGCGCGCGGGCTGGCATTGTGAATACTTTGAGCAAAAACTTCTTTGCCCGTGCCTGTTTCGCCTAGAATAAGAACATTAGATGTTGTATCGGCATAATCTTGGGCAATATGTGTAGCTTCAGCTATTTTGGGGCTGTTTCCGATAATGTCAGAAAAACGGAATTTAGCCACGTGTCCGCGCACGTATAGTTCTTGGCGAATAATTTCTTCTTTTTTTTGAATATTACTTGTGTTTTGGAGTCGTATAACGGCGCCATATTGTTTTTTGTTATGTTCAATGGGGGTAATATCACACATGACTTTATGGTGAGCTAAAGCGATAATGGGCGATTGAGCATGAACTTTAAAAGGCTTTTTTGTAGCTATATTTAACGAGGGTAAAATGCTGTGCAAGCTTTGCCCAAGCAATGTGTTGCGTTGCTTGCGCAACAGTTTTTCGCTGACTTTATTGACGTGGGTAATATGGGTATTGGTGTCAATGGTGATAATACCGTCTGTGGTACTTTCAATAACAGTTTCCAATAGTTGTCTTTTAATAGATTCTGTTTTGATGGCATCGCGGATTTGTTTTGCTTCTTTTAATGCTTGTCGCAAACCTTCTTCGCCAAAGGTAATAAAAGAGTGCGGTATGCCAAATTTTTGTGCCGCTTGGCAAGCCAAGACGCCGCCAATAATAACCGAAGCACCGTCATGCATGGCAATTTTTACTGCATTTTCATAGTTTTGATTATATTTTACCGGATATTGCCGTATTTCACCGCCAACGGATTCTGCGATAAGATCTATGCCTATAACCATTTGTTCGTGCGCAATAACAGCAATATTTTTGCCATAGGCTTTAGCCTGAGTGATAGATTTAATAATCTCAAAAGGAGTGATGGGAATATATACAGGTGTGGCAATACTGTCTATTTTTTCAAGTAAATGCATAATACCACCGCGAGCGCAAATAACGCTGACCCCTTCTGCTGTGTAGCGTTTAGAAACTTCGGGGGCATGTTGCGGTTCACAATAATCTATGATGCACTCTTTGCCTTGTTCGCCAAGTACCTTGCGAGCATGTTCAGCTGTATCTTCTGAAGGAAGAAGAAAAAGAATTTTTTTCATACAATATATAGTGTTATGTGTATGTGAAATGTAAAGTTCACATGTGTTTGTGGTGTCAGCCTTAAATGAAACAGTGGTAGTGTTGCAACTTTAGATGCTGTATGCAACAAAACTGCGTTCATTTTAAGTCAAACTAAGAAAAAAAGCAACATTACGCGTTTTGCTAAAAGAATGAAAAGCGACACTGCATGTAATACCTTAAAAAGATTGCACAAAATTTTACTCTGAAATATGGCATAGCTTGTGCAAAATAGCTTATTGAGAGTGTATTTATTATTGGGGTTTTTTTATATTACGTAAAAAAAGTAAAACAAAAAATTAGAAAATTTAATATTTTTTAAGGAGATATATTCATGTCAGGACCATTAAAAGGCGTACGCGTTATTGACGCTGCCACCGTTATTGCAGGCCCATTTGGGGCATCTTTGTTGTCCGATTTTGGGGCAGAAGTTATTAAAGTTGAAATGCCGGGTAAGGGAGATCCTTCGCGTGGTATGGGACCATTACTTGACGGAGAATCTTTGCGCTGGCCCACGTACTCTCGTAATAAAAAGAATATTACTTTAGATTTACGCAAAGAGGAAGGAAAGAATATATTCCTTAAGCTTGTGGAAAAAAGTGATATAATTTTTGAAAATTTCCGCACAGGCACCTTTGATAAATGGGGCTTGGATTATGAAACTTTAAAAAAGCATAACCCCAATATTATTGTGATCCGCGTTACAGGCTATGGTCAAACAGGTCCTTATGCGCAATTGGCCGGTTTTGGTACGCCTTGTACAGCTTTTTCGGGTTTAACAGGCATCACCGGTTTTCCGGACCGCGCCCCTGTAAGCCCTCCCATTTCCATGGCCGACTATGTGGCTGGTTTGTATGCGGCTTTTGCAGCGCTTTTGTGCTTATACTATCGCGATACAGAAAATGGCACAGGTCAAGAAGTGGACGTGAGCTTATATGAAGGTTTGTTCCGTTGGTTAGAAGGACATATCGGTTGGTATGATCAAACGGGTAAAAACCGTGATCGTGCGCCCACCATCAAGGGTTCCGCCAGTCCTTCTGGTACTTACAGAACAGCTGATGATAAATGGGCAGTGCTTGTGTGCTCCACTGACAGAACATTTGAATATTTTGCCAAAGCCATTGACCGCGAAGACTTACTTGAAGATGAGCGCTTCAACACCAATGGCAGTCGTGTAAAAAACAGCGAATTGGTTGACCAGATAGTTTCTGATTGGATGGGCAAGTATGATTGGGCTTATGTGAAATCGCACCTTGATAAATTTGGCGTGCCTGTAAGTCTTGTATTTACCATGGACGATATATTTGCCGATGCGCATTATGCCGCACGTGAAAACCTTGTGGAAGTAGAACATCCTAAATTTGGTAAATTGCGCATGCCTGGCATCACTCCAAAACTTTCTGTGACCCCTGGCGAAGTAAAATGGCCCGGTGCTAAACTTGGCTCTTTTAATGATGAAGTGTTTGGTGAGCTTTTGGGCATGAAAGACGAAGAAGTGGCAGAGCTTAAAGAAAAAGGGATTATATAGGTATCATATGGAAAAGTCTATGTATTTGCCTGAAAAAGTAAGCATCTGCGAAGTTGGTTTACGCGACGGCATACAAAATGAGAAAAAAATACTTTCTCTAGAAGAAAAATTAGAGCTTTTAGATGCTGTGGTGGCTTCTGGTATAAAAATCATTGAAATTGGTGCCTTTGTGCACCCTAAAGCTGTGCCGCAAATGGCCAATACCGGTGAACTTGCTAAGCAAATGAAACGTGTGGAAGGTGTGGAATATAGAGCTCTTGTACCTAATTTAAAGGGGCTTGAGCGCGCTCATGATTCCGGGCTTACCAAAGCAAAGCTTACCATTAGCGTGAGTGAAACCCATTGCATGGCTAATTTTAATCAAAGCCCTTTGACCATGATGGAAGGTTTTAAACCTTGTGTGGAATTTGCGGCTAAAAATGGTGTGGAACTTTCTGGCGCTTTATCTTCGGCTTGGGGTTGTGCTTGGGAAGGTCCTATAGCTTTGCAGCAAATAGAAAAAATAACCGGTGCTTTTGTTGAGCTTGGCATTACGGAATTGTCGTTATCCGACGCCACAGGCATGGCTAATCCACGACAAATATTTACAATATGCCAGCATATGCGCAAGGCATTTCCGCAAGTACGTTGGGTTTTGCATCTGCACAATACACGCGGTATGGCTCTTGCTTGTGTTGTGGCAGCATTGCAAGCCGGAATTACCACATTTGATGGTGCTTTTGCCGGTTTTGGCGGTTGTAATTTTATTCCTGGAGCGGCCGGAAACGTGGCTACAGAAGACCTTGTGCATATGTTGCACGAAATGGATATAGCCACAGGCGTTGACCTTGAAAAAACCATGGTTACAGGTAAGCTGGCACAAAAAATAGTTGAGTGCCAAGGTGGTAGCTATGTATTGCAGGCTGGCCGTAATGCAGATCTTGTTAAACAAAAAGCTGAAGCCCAGAATAATAAATAATAAATATGTATTTTCTTGCTGTTAACAGCAAAGCTTGAGTGAAATTTCCCTTGTCTTTTTTAGCAAAAAAACAAGGGAAATTTTTTATTTAAGTGTAGTAAGCTTATGGAAAAAGTGTGTAATTAAAAAAAATCATAAAAATGTATTTTAAAATTAAAAAGAATATGCTATTTACGAGCATGTTATGTGAGTAAATTTTGATTATTTGTTTTTTTAAAGCGGTGGAGACATGGTTTCAAAATTTTTGCCAGCAATTATGAGTACAAAAGGATATATAGAATTAAAGGTCAATATAGCCAATGTCCTTATTCTTATGGCAGCACTATCCATTCTTTTTTCAGCTTTTTACCTTGTGGGCATGGGGCTTGTTAAAGGTATTTCTAAAGATTATGCTGAATTGTATTCCTTTGAAACAGCCAGTTATTTTAACTCACAACTCATCGAAAATATAAATAAACTAGAAGATACAATTGGTGACAAGGCCATTCTTGCATGGTTTGCTGATGAGCAAGATGAGGATAAAAAGAAGAAAGCCTTTACTGCTATGCATAAGCATGCCCAAAATTTGAGTACCGGTATTTTGTATTTTGGTATTGCTGCCTCCGGAGGAGAGTTTACCTTTGATAAAGAAACAAAATATGAAGACTTTAGACCATTTACACTGCTAGAGAAAGGTAACCCTCAAGATGGGTGGTATTTTGAAGCGGCAGCATCTCCGCATAACTATGTGCTTAATGTGGATAAAGATAAAATTTTAGGTCGTACTCTTGTGTGGGTAAACCATAAAGTTCTTGATGAGAATGGCGTATTGCTAGGAATTATTGCCACCGGTATTGCTTTAGATAAAGTCTTATATTCAGCTTTTGATGCGTATAATGTATCCTTCCTTCGAGGAATTATTGTAGATAGCCAAGGCCTTGTACAAATGGATAGTGATATGGATGATACGGAATTGGTGGATGAGAGTTCCATACGCATAGAAGAAGTTTTTCCTGAGCCAGAGCTACATACATTTCTTAACCCGTATCTCGCTTCCATAAGTACATATTTTTTTGTGACTAAACAACCTGCAATCGTGGAGCTTCCTTCTAGCAGTGGATACCATTATGCCGCCATTGCTGCCATAGAAAGAACCGATTGGTTAGTGATAACTTTGTTTAATGCAAACTCCCTTTTTTCTTTGGCGGAATTTTCTCCTTTATTGTGGCCTGCCATCTTTTTGTTAACGGTATTTGCTTTGATAATATGCTTTGTGGGACATAGGTATATGTTTAAACCTTTGGCAAAAATGGTGCAAAGTGTTGCGGCTACTTCTCATGTTCCCATAGAATATATGTATGTTGAACAAACAGAAATTTATGGCATTGAACGCAAAGATGAATTGGGAACCCTTGCCAAAACCATACAGTGCCTGCGCGAAAGTTTGGGTAATAAACATAGAGAACTTTCTTCAGCAGCAGTAAAAGCAGAAGCAGCTAATAAAGCAAAATCAAACTTTTTGGGGCATATGTCGCATGAAATGCGCACACCTATGAATGTTATCATTGGTATGGCAAATATTGCGAAAGAATCACAAGACTTAGAAAAAATTAGAGAAAGTTTAGGAAAAATAGAAGTTTCTTCTACACATCTTTTGAATATTATTAATAATGTTCTTGATATGTCTAAAATCGAAGCTAATAAAGTTTCATTACAATACGCCCCATTTCATTTTGTAAATATGTTGCAACGTGTTGCTTTTGAATTGGAAGGCGCGGAATGGGATTTTAGCATGGATGTGGATAAAGATATTCCCGCGTATATTATTTCTGATGAACAGCGTATGGAGCAGGTTATTTTTCATTTTCTTTCCAATGCTAAAAAATTTACTCCAGCCGGAGGGCGTATTTTATTGCAAGCGGAATTGCTTAATAAAAGCGAAGAGCAGTGTTTTTTGAAAATTTCTATAACAGATACAGGCATAGGCGTTGCGGAAGAGCAACAAGAGTATCTTTTCCAACCATTTCAACAAGCGAATATGACCATTTCGCATAAATTTGGTGGTGCAGGACTTGGGCTTTCCATTTGTAAGCAAGTTGTGGACTTAATGGAAGGTGAACTTTTTTTTGACTCTGTAGAAAATAAAGGAACTTGCATAGGCTTTGTTTTAGCATGTGATTTGCCAGATGCAGACTTTGTTGCTACGTCGGAAAAAATTGATGTGGTAGATGATATAAGCTTGCTTGATTTGCGCAATAAAACAATTTTATTGGTGGATGACGTTGATATAAACCGTGAAATTGCCATGTCTATGTTTGAAAATACAGGTGTGAAATTTGTTGAAGCAGAAAATGGCGCTGTGGCTGTACAAAAAATTTCTGCTAACATCGATTTATATGATGTCGTGCTTATGGATATTCAAATGCCAGAAATGGATGGTTATGAAGCCACAAAAGCTATTCGCCGTCTGCACAGTCCAAAAGCTAAGACCATTCCTATAATTGCCATGACAGCCAATACCTTTCGCGAAGATGCATTGGCTTGTTTAGAAGCCGGCATGAACGATCATGTTGGTAAACCGATAGATACAAAAGAGCTATTAACTGTGCTTAAAAAGTTCATAGGATAAGATGTTTTTTTATAATTTTTATATATTTGGAGTGAAGTATGGCGTCTAAAATCATTACGCGCATAACTTCTTTAAAAAATGCTTTGCAATTCAGGTTTATATTTATAAATATATCTGTATGTATTGTTGTTGCGTCCATTTTATTGTATATTCTAGTGGGTACCATAAAAAACACAGCAGATGAAGTTTCTAGAAATTATGCTGAACTGCATACTTTTAAAACTGCTACTTTTTTGAGTGCTTTTCTTGTGGACGACTTGCGCGCAATGAAAAAAGTCGCCAATTCTAAATATATACGAGCTTGGTTTAAAAATAGCAATGATTTTAAAGCTAAAACTGCCATTTTTGATATAACCAGTAGTGAAATTAAAAAACTGCATAATGGATTTCTATATTTTGGTATTCTTCCCTCATTAGAAGCATATAGTATTGATAGTAAAACAAATCTTCATACATTCACACCGGTAAAAAAATTAAGTAAGGCCGAATCCAGCGATCAATGGTTTTTTGAGATGGATGAAGTGAAAGAAGATTATGTACTTGAGGTAGACACAAATCAGAGTTTGCGCCGGACGCATGTGTGGATTAACTATAAAGTAATGTCTGAAAATGGTGAATACTTAGGTGTTCTAGCCACCGGTTTGGATTTTGATAAAATACTACTCACAGCCTTTGAAAGATATGAGAATAGCAGTGTGCGTGGTATTGTTGTAGATAAAAATGGACTGATCCAAATGGACAGTGCAGCTGAAGTTACGCAATTATTGCAAGACAGCACTTGGCACATTAATGACATTTTTGATATCCCAATATTACATGATGCTATTAACAAGCATCTGTCTTCTATTAAGGGGTATTTTAGTAATGTTAAAAGTCCTGATCTTGTAAAGCTTCCTCCCGGCAATCAATATGATTATGCTGCATTGGCTGCCATAGAGGGAACAGATTGGACAGTTGTAACTTTTTTTAATGATTCTGCTTTGTTTTCTTTGGAAAAAATTGAGCCCATTTTGTGGCTGAGTATTATAATTTTTGTTTTGTATGTGTTGCTTTCAAATATTGCAAGCCGTAAACTTCTTTTTGAGCCTTTAGAAAAATTGATAGTAAGCATAAGTCATATCTTTAAGCAACCAAATGCAATGGATTTAAAAGAGCAAGAAAGCATTTATGGGCTTAATCGGCAAGATGAATTGGGTGAGCTTGCAGATACCATTCAGTCTTTGTGCAAAAAATTGGATGATAGTAATAAAGAATTGATTTTGACTGTAGAAAAAGAAGAAAGCGCCAGTAGGGCAAAATCAAACTTTTTGGCTAATATGTCGCATGAAATCCGTTCGCCCATGAATGCTATTATTGGTATGTCAAAAATTGGAAAGGAATCTCAAGATATTGAAAAAGCAAAGCTTTGTTTAGAAAAAATAGAAAATGCTTCTGTGCATCTTTTGGGAATCATTAATGATGTGCTTGATATGTCTAAAATTGAAGCCAAAGAAATAGATGTGTTTTTGAATAATGTTAATTTTTCTAAACTGTTGCAGCGTGTTACAAGTGTTTTTTCTTTTCGGATGTCTGAAAAAGGCCAAAAGTTTGTGATGCATGCAGATCCACAAATCCCTGAATATATTATTACCGACAGCCAACGCATTGCGCAAGTGCTCACAAATTTTCTCTCAAATGCAGAAAAATTTACCCCGAAGGGAGGGGAGATTACTTTACAAACAGCATTGTTAGAACAAAATGATATGCATTGCCGCATAAAGGTTTCTGTGACAGATACAGGTATTGGAGTTGCTAAAGAGCAACAACAAAGACTTTTTCAACCATTTCAACAAGCCAATAGCAGTATTTCTGATAAATTTGGAGGCACAGGGCTTGGCCTTTCCATTTGTAAGCAAATAATCGAGCATATGGGTGGAGAAATTTTCTTTGATTCAGTAGAAAATAAGGGCACAACCATTGGCTTTATTCTTCCTTGTTCCTTACCTGATGCAACAGCCTTGGTGGAGAATGATGAGGCTGAACAAGATAAGGATAATAAATTCCTTGACTTACAAGGGAAGAAGTTTTTGCTTGTGGAAGATATTGAAATTAATCGCGAAATAGTTATAGCTTTACTGGAACCTACGGGAGCAAGCATTGATGTAGCGGAAAACGGTTTGATAGGAGTGCAGAAGTTTTCTGAAAATCCAGATTATTATGACATTATTTTTATGGATATACGTATGCCTGAAATGGATGGCTTTGAAGCCACAACTTCTATTCGTGCTTTAGATATACCAAGAGCTAAAACTATTCCCATAATTGCTATGACAGCCAATGCCTTTAAAGAAGATGTAGAAAATTGCTTAGCTGTGGGTATGAACGAACATATAGGAAAGCCCATTGACTTAGAAGAACTTTTTTTGCTGCTCAAGAAATATTGCTTAGAGCCACATAGTTAAAGATGAAAGGGCGCGAAGTTATAAGGAATACTTACGTATAAAGCACTGTAGTACAAAAAAATGCAAATTTTTTTTATACCGACACGTATTTCATAATATGACATGTTATGCCCAATATAGGTGTTGGGCGAGAGGAAATATTATGTTGTCTATTAAGAGTGTCATTTATATAATGTGCGGTGAGTTTCAAAATATTCGAGAAAATATGCCATTATGCAACCCATAA
>CAYJGS010000009.1:0-13414 GCA_964369505.1 uncultured Desulfovibrionaceae bacterium
GCTTACTTTACCTTTTCCGGTAAATTTAATGGCATTGCTCAAAAGGTTGAGCAACACTTGTTTTAAGCGTAGCGGATCTCCTAAAATGGGTGTGGAAGCGTAAGTTCCTTCATGCAGATGACTTTCAAGGCCTTTATCACGCACAGCATGCCCAAAAAGACTTTCCAACTCAGAACAAACGTCATGGATGGTGAAAGGCGTTTTTTCCATTTCAAGTTTGCCGGCTTCGATTTTAGAAAAATCTAAAATATCATTAATGATGCGCAAAAGCTCTTTAGTGGAAAAAAGCGCTTTTTCCATATAATCTTTTTGCATAGAATCTAAGGATGTACCGGATAAAATATGCAACAGTCCCAATATGCCGTTCATGGGGGTGCGGATTTCATGGCTCATATTGGCTAAAAATTCGCTTTTGGCTTGTGCGCTTTGTTCGGCAGCTTCTCGGTTCAGTTCAATTTCTTCAAGCATTTTTTTGGTTTCACGCAAATCGTTGCAATAGGCAATATACATTTCTTCGTCAGTTAAAGAAGCACGCACCAAGGTAACATCCATGGGATATTCTTTATTCTCGGCATCGATGGCATATATTTCAAAGCGTGTTTTCCCGCTAAGAGTGGTTTCAGTAAATTTTTCTTGCAGAAAAAGACTACTTTCTTGCCCATTAGGCTGCACGGGAGGAAAAGATTGCATGGCTACAGCAAAAAAATTATCTTTAGAGCTATGGCGTGTTATGCGCAAAGCTTCTTCGTTGCAATCTACCATTTCCATATGCGGGTTAAGTATATTTATGCCTAGGGGCACACCTTCTAAAATGGCCTTAGTGCGCTCTTCTGCCGCTTGGGCTTTGCGCATGTTTTCTTCTACTTCGCGCATGTCGCGATAGAAAACCACCACCATATCTTCACCATTATGCTTAGTGCGCACAGCTGTAGCCTCGGTGGGTACCGGTGTGCCGTCTAAGGAAGTTCCAAGCCAAGGCCCGCTGGCATAGCCTTCAGTAAAGGTTTTGTGCAGCTGTTCCTGCATTTTTTGCAGAGAAGGCACACCATCAGGCTGTATTTCAGGAAAAAGCTTGTGTAAATATCCCATAAAATCTTGATGCTTTTCTATACCAAAGGTTTTCACCATGGCGGAATTCCAAGCTATAGGCATACCATTTTTATCCCAAATTATGGCACCCATGGGGCTGGCATCCAGCATTACTTTACTGTATTCATGCGACTCGTTAAGTTGCGCTATAATAGCATTTTTCTCTCGTAAATCCTGAAGAAAAATAAAAACAATCTCTTCATCTTGAATAGTAACGGGGGCAAAAGTTGCCTCTACAGGGAGCTCTTCTCCTGTAGTGTGAAGATGTATCCAATGCTTGCAGACTATTCCTTTTTCTCGAGCTTCTTCTGTATACTTTTGCGCAAGTATTAAAGAGTCCTCACCGCAGGGCTGTTGCTTAGGAACAGTAAGTATAAAGTTATCTATGAGCTCTTGTTTGTTTTCAAAGCCAAACAACTGCGCCGACACATGACTTGCTTCTAAAATTTTGCCTTGCGCTGACCATATCTGTAGGGGCAAAGGAATAGCTTCAAGCATAGCATCCATGCGCATTTGAACCATACGAGTTTCTTTTCGCGCACTCTGCAATTGTTCCTTGGTATGCGCTAACTCTTGACGTACACTTGCTAATTCTTCCACAAGGGAGTCATAGCTAGATGCAGTTTTGGGGGGTGAAGTATATGATTTGTCCATATGTATAATCTCGTTATTTTGCATGTTGCACATTACTATGAAACTATACCATTCCGTCGAAAACTATCTCACAATTATATGGCAGTGTACTTTGAATTGTATATTTCCTACATATCTAAATAGGCCTTAATGAGGTACTTGTCAAAAATAAAAAAATATGCACCATAAGTATACAACTTATTTAAAAATTAACGATTTTCATTTGTATTTTTACATGAATGATTAATACAAACTTCCCTAAGCTTTTGATAAAGTAGTTGACAAATTTTTCTGAGGTACATAGTATCAAACCACTACTGATATATCAGGAAATACATCATTAGATATACTAAGAATATTGCTATAGATTTTATATGAGCAAAAAGCAGGCATCAGGAAACATTGCTTACATTTTAAAAGCTTAAAACAAATATCAATAGCAAGACCTTGCAAAACACGCCTAAAAATGATGTTGCTCACGCAAGATACAGAATTGGAGACTATGTATGGATGCATGTACAAAAAAATTAGATACTTTGTTTGACTTATCAGGGAAGGTTGCCCTTGTAACGGGCGCAGCCAAAGGCAATGGAAAAGGAATAGCCGAGGCACTAGCGCAAGCGGGGGCATATGTATATGCAACGGATATTGAATTCACAAACACTGCGCAAATCTCAGAACATATGACCACCATGTGTTTGGATGTTACAGATGAACAAGCTGTGGCTGACACAATGGCTACCATTTTTGAGCAAAAAAATAGATTTGATATTTTAATTAATAATGCCGGAATTATCCTAAAGGACACTATTGAAGATTTGCAATTGAACGACTTTAATAAAGTTTTAAATATTAACTTAAATGGCACAGTCATCTGCACAAAGTATTGCATTCCTTACATGAAAAAGACTGGTGGGCATATTATAAATATTTCATCTTCACAGGCCTTTCTCACTTCAGAAGGATATAGCGCATATGCAGCTTCAAAAGCCGCAGTTTCGCACCTTACACGCATTTGGGGTAATGAATTGGCGCCTTACAATATTATTGTTAATGCTTTGTGCCCAAGTTATGTCATGACCCCCATGATGGAAAATTCCATACAAAAAACTATGAAACTGCATAATTTAACCGAAGAAGCCTGCATTGAAAGATATACGAAAAATGTGCCCTTAAAACGCATATTGGAAGTGGAAGAAATAGCCAATTGGGTTCTTGTACTTGTGGGAAAACTTGGCCAGTGCACCACAGGAAATAATTTTTCTATCACAGGGGGCCAAGTGCAATTGTAGCTTACACACAAAGGTTTTTCTTGAAAGAACACATAAAACACCTTTTATGTTCATTATTTAGGTGCAATTTTTTAATAATTTTGCGATGAAGGATAAATATGGATCAGTTACTTCTTGGAATAGATTTTGGGACAGGTGGTTGTAAGGTTACAATTATAAATCATAAAGGTGCATTTATAGCCGACGGTTTTACGGAATATGCCACGCACTATCCGCATGTGGGGTGGTCAGAACAAAATCCGGCAGACTGGTACCCAGCCTTTATGCAATCGTTCAAAGCTGCTTTACAAATGGGTAAGGTTTCAGCATCACAAGTTGTTGGTTTAAGTGTTGACGCATCGGCACATAATGCTGTTTTACTTGGAGCAAATGACCAAGTTTTACGCCCAACTATCATGTGGACAGACCAAAGAAGCACGGAAGAGTCCGCGTATCTTCTTAAACATCATGGTGATGATATCTTTAGAATTGGTTACCAAATGCCAAGCCCCACTTGGACTATTTCGCAGCTTTTGTGGGTACAAAAACATGATCCAAGTGCATTTGCGCAAACCAAAAGAATCATGTTCATCAAAGATTATTTCCGTTATCTTTTAACCGGGGAATGGACAACTGACCATATTGAAGCCCAAGGAAGCCTTCTTTTTGACAATAATACCATGACTTGGTCAAAAGAGCTTTGTGCTTTTGGTGGCATTGACATGGCATTACTTCCTCCCATCATTAAACCCACAGATATAGCCGGAAAAATAAGTAAAAAAGCAGCAGAAGCCACAGGTATTCCTGAAGGAACGCCTTTTGTTAATGGTGGCTCAGATACAGCTCTTGAAAATTATTGCGTTGGAGCGACTCGAGAAGGTTGCTGCGTGGTTAAATTAGCCACAGCCGGAACTGTTAATGTGTTTAAACACATACCACAACCTAACCCCAAGGCTTTAACATATTCGCATGTGGTTGATGGTTTATGGTACACCTGCCTTGCCACTAGCTCTGCTGCTAAAAGTTTGCGTTGGTACAAAGAAACATTTTGCCAAGTAGATGCCGACGTGAACCCTGATATTTATAAACTCCTAGATACAGAAGCAAGTTTGGTTGCACCAGGGGCTGATGGTCTTATTTATCACCCCTACCTTACCGGTGAACGCTCCCCCTATTGGGATGCCAAGCTTTGTGCCAGTTTTACCGGCATAAGAGCACATCATGAACGGGGGCATTTTAATCGGGCCATTATGGAAGGTGTCGCTTTTTCTCTCAATGATAACTTACTCATTGCCAAAAAAATTGGCCATGTTGAAGACATTATTGCCGTAGGCGGTGGTGCAAAAAGCCCCATTTGGCGTGAAATTTTAGCCAATGTATTAAATCATCCTATCTTAAAGTATGCTCATGACGATTCTTCTTTTGGCTCTGCCCTACTGGCCGGTGTAGGAACCAAGGTTTTTGACAGCCATGAGGATGCCATTCAAAAATCTGTGCACTTGATAGACCGCATAGAGCCAAACAAAAACACCGCAGCTGTGTATCAACGTAGCTTTGATGTTTATAAAAGGATTCAAGAGGTATTACAGGACGTTTACCATGCCAACTAGCAGACAAAGCATATTAAACTTACACAGTGCACAAGTCTACGCATAGGACGGCATAGCCGTTTTAGCATGTAAAATCTTGTATTTGGATAAAAAGTCAACTTGAAGGAGGTGTCATATGGGAGTTCGTGTTATTGCTATGCTTACTCATAACGACAAAACTATACCTGACGCACAAGAAGTTTTTGAAAAAAACAAACAAACAAAAGCTTTGTGTTGGGGATTCAAAGACATTGGTATAGATGTTGAAAGTTCTAAACAATTAGTTGCCAAAATGAAGCAAGCAGGCAAAATGACCTTTTTGGAACCATTGGTCGAAACAGAAGAAGAATGCATTGCTGCTGCCGAATTAGCTGTTTTGTGCAAATTTGAATACCTTGTGGGCATGGCTTTTTATGAAAAAGCT
Source organism: uncultured Desulfovibrionaceae bacterium (assembly GCA_964369505.1). Lineage (GTDB taxonomy): Bacteria > Desulfobacterota > Desulfovibrionia > Desulfovibrionales > Desulfovibrionaceae > CAYJAD01. Next base: position 5,007 of record CAYJGS010000009.1, read on the forward strand.
GCTGATATTTTGAAAGCCGGTGGTGTTAAATACTTCCCCACTTGTGGTAAAAGAGCGGGACTGCCTCGTATGCTATACGGTACTGTAGAATCTATAATTGCCGACGCTAAACGTATTTTAGATTACGGCGTTGATGGTATTTGCTTGTCTGTTTATAGATATAAAGACGGTAGCCCTGAAGACATGGCGCACGAATTTGTAAAACAAGTGAATGCACCTCTTATTATTGCCGGTGGCATCAACAACGAAACACGTCTTGATTTTGTAAAAGCGCTTAATCCATGGGGATTCACTCTAGGATCTGCACTATTTACAGATGACTTTGGCGCTGAACGTAATCCGTGTGAAAAATTAGATTATGTTAAGGAATATTTAAATTAATTTTAAAACTGCATAAGAGGCTACATATGTTTAAAAAGACCTTATTCTCCATATTGTTATTAAGCTCAGTTGCTTTAACAGGCTGTTTTTCCGATGAAGCTGAAAACAGTAACACCATACGCATAGGCCTTGATTGCCCCATGACAGGTACCAATGCAAGCTTTGGTGAGCAGTTAAGTTATGGCGCAAAAATGGCCATAGATGAAATTAATGCCAAAGGTGGCATCAATGGCAAACTTATTGAACTTGATATCCAAGACGACAAATCAGACCCCAAAGAAGCAGCAACCATTGCCACCAAATGGGTTTCCGATAAAAGCATAGTTGGCACATTTGGTTATTATAACAGCTCTTGTGGCCTTGCAGCTTTGCCAATTATTAATGACGGTAAATTACCAACCATCGTAACTGGCTCAAGCCCTGATATTTCAAAACAAAATAAAAAATATGGCTTCCGTACTGAACCTTCTGATTTGCAACAAGCCACCCTTGCCGGTGATTGGATGATTGAAGATGGACGCAAAAGAATTGCCATTTTGTATGAGAGCACAGATTATGGCATGGGGCAAGAAAAAATTATCACAGAGCAGGTGAAAAAAGCCGGCAGTGAAGTTGTTGTATCTGAAGCTTATATTCTTGGCGAAACCAAAGACTTTACCAATATTTTGACGAAAGTTAAAAATGCCAATGTTGACGCTATTTTCCTTGCTGGCGTTTACACAGAAGGTGCGCTTATAGCTAAGCAACAACGCACACTTGGTATGAATTTACCTTTATATTCCAGTTCTTCCATGTTTGAGCAAGCTTTTTTAAGTTTAGCAGGAGAAGCCGCCAATGGAACAAAGGTACAAGGTGTTTTAGTGCCAACAGATCCTAACCCCATTGTGGCTAACTTCCAAGCAGCTTATAAAGAAAAATTTGGCGCTGATAAGGTTGCTGGAACATTTAGCGCACACGGATACAATGCCATTAAAATGTTTGAACAAGCCATTAAAGCTGTAGGTACAGACCCAGATAAAATGGTTGAATATCTTGAAAAAATGACGTTTGTTGGTGTAACAGGCACCATATCCTTTAACGAAACACATGATATTGTGTATGACAAGCTCACTCGCCTTGTTGTTGTAGATGAAAAATTTGTTGTTGAATAAAAGCTTTTTATAGTTTCGCAATGATATTTTGCTGAGCTTTTATAGCAACAAGCCACATAATGGCGTATGCCATGGCCATTACATGGTATACGCCAAGAACACTTTTCCATTAGGTAATAGAAACATGCTACTACAAATTATAGTGAACGGACTCACACAAGGCTGTATTTATGCGCTCATCGCCTTGGGTTACTCAATGGTGTATGGCTCATTAAAATTCATTAACTTTGCTCACGGCGATATATATATGTGGGGAGCATGTTTTGGCTTATTGCTTTCGCGTATACCAGGCCTTCCATTTCCTGTTATCTTAATTTTGACTATGCTTCTTGCGGGCATGCTAGGAGTATTGGTTGAATATTTTGCATACCGAAGGTTGCGCAATGTTCCTCGTGTTGTGGTAACAGCTAGTGCTCTAGGTGTTTCTATTGTCTTATCAAATCTGGCACGTGTTGTGGTTGGATCTGAAACATATTCACTGCCTGTGGAAATGTTTATGTCTGAACCTATTAAAATTAGTGAAAATCTCGTTATAAATCAAATGCAATTTGCTCTTCTTGTCTGTGCTTTCTCACTCATGTTAGCACTTAACTGGTTCATTAATAAATCAAAATACGGCAAAGCTATTCGGGCTGTATCTGAAAATATGACTGTAGCAGGTCTTATGGGCATTAATACCAACCGAATTGTAAGTCTCACTTTCTTTATTGGTTCTGCCTTAGGTGGTGCTGCCGGTTTGTTGGTTGGCATTTATTATGACGCCGTTTACTCAACCATGGGCTATATGGCAGGTATGAAGGCCTTTACTGCTGCTATTTTGGGTGGGATTGGCAGTATTCCTGGCGCCATGGTTGGTGGTTTAATTATGGGGCAAGTTGAAACTTTTGGAGTTACATACATCTCTTCTAGTATGGGGCCGGCTATCTCGTTTACTGTTCTGATCTTGGTACTGCTGATTAAACCTACAGGTCTACTAGGCGAAAAGCATAGTAACACCCGTATGTAACTCCAATATTCATTGTGAAACTCTGCATAATAATTTACGCAGGATTTCACAATGAAGACTAAGCTTGATTTCGTATAATACTAATTTTTTTGTAAAAAGAAATTTCACATAGCGCAAAAAATGCCAGAACTCGACGTTGAGATTGCAAAGTTTTAAGCTATGCAAAGCATATGAATAAGGGGAAGTGATTGTGAATCAATTGCGTTTAGCCGAGAAAAAAAACTTAATTTATGGTGCCTTACTGGCAGTTCTCATTGTTCTGCCACTCATATTTCAAAGTGCACAAATACATCACATCTGTATACTGCTTGGTTTATACATTATGTTAGCACTAGGGCTTGAAATTGCCCTTGGTTTAACAGGTTTATTTGCACTGTGCCATGCTGCTTTTTATGGCATGGGCGCTTATGCTTCAGCTCTACTTTCCATATACGGTTTTAGCTTTTGGATAACTCTACCCGCTGCCGTTATTATTTCAGGACTCTTTGGCATGCTCATTGGTTTTCCCTCCTTGCGTATGAAAGGAGATTATTTAGCCATAGCTACCCTTGGCTTTGGGGAAATTTTTCGCCTTATGCTTGTCAATGGGGGCGAGATTACCAGAGGACCGCGTGGATTAACAGATATTGCACGCCCTGAACTATTTTTCTTAGATTTTTCTAATAAAATTACCTATTATTACATGGTTCTCTTTTTTTGCATTGCCACGTATTTTTTTGTCTTAAAAATCCCACGTACTTTTTTTGGCCGCGCTCTTATGGCCATACGTGATGATGAAGATGCTGCCGAATTCATGGGCATTAACACAGCAAAATATAAAATCACGGCCTTTGTTATCAGTGGTCTTTTAGCAGGCTTAGCCGGAGGTCTTTATGCCCACTATATCCGCTATATAAGCCCAGATACTTTTATTTATAACGACTCTATTAATATTTTGACTATGGTTCTTATTGGTGGAAGTGGCACAGTTATCGGACCGGTTATTGGCGCCATTGTACTTACTGTTTTACCAGAACTACTGCGCTCTCTTGTAGAGTATAGAATGCTTATTTATGGTCTTTTGGTTGTTATTATGATGCAAATTCGTCCTGAAGGGCTTTTGGGAAAAGTTAATTTACGCACGAAATCTCTTACTAAAATTGTTGAAAAAGGCCATTGGACATCCAAAGCACCAAAGGAGAAACAATAATGCTGCTTGAAATAAAGAACCTTAGTAAGAATTTTGGGGGCGTTCTTGCTGTTAGCGATGTGTCTGCCAATGTAGAGGAAGGAAAAATTTTTAGCATTATTGGCCCTAACGGTGCAGGAAAAACAACGTTATTTAATCTTATTACTGGTGCCTATCAAAAATCATCAGGCGAAATTTGGTTTGACAAGCAAAGAATTGATGAAAAAAAACCTTATGAGATCAATTCTTTAAAAGTTGCACGTACTTTCCAAAACACACGACTTTTTTCTAAAATGACTGTGCTTGAAAATGTTATGACAGGTATGCACGGAAGCATTGAGGCTACTATTTTAGATTCCTTTATCCCCTACAAATCAAAGCATATCGAAGAAGAAATTATCCATAAAAGTATGGAAGCACTCACTATTGTAGGTTTACAAGACAGATACGATGAAATTGGTGTCTCTTTGCCCTATGGCCAGCAACGCCGCCTAGAAATTGCGCGAGCCCTTGTGAGTGACCCAAAACTCCTACTTTTGGATGAACCGGCAGCCGGTATGAATATCAAGGAATCTGCTCAACTTTTAGAGTTAATCAGATGGATTAACACAGATATGAATAAAACAATTATTTTTATTGAGCACAATATGCGCGTTGTTATGTCCATTTCTGAGCACATTGTTGTACTTGATCACGGTGTAAAAATTGCTGAAGGAACTCCTGCTGAAATTAAAGATAATGACGCTGTTATCCAAGCTTATCTTGGAACACAAAACAAGAATATAAGAAGGGAAAACGAAAATGCTTAACGTTTCCAACCTTTGTGTAAATTATGGTGCTATTAGTGCTGTTAAAGATATTTCATTCCATTTAGATAAAGGAGAAATTATATCTATTATCGGTAATAATGGTGCCGGCAAATCTTCAACGCTTAAAGCCATCACAGGCCTTGCTGCTGTTCGCTCTGGTAGTATCGAAATGGAAGGTAAAACAATTCAAGGCTTACCACCACACACCATTGCACAAAATGGCATAGCTTTAGTGCCTGAAGGGCGTGGTATTTTTGCAGCCATGACTGTCATGGAAAATCTCGAAATGGGCGCCTTTACCCGTAAAGATAAAGCCCAAATAAAAAAAGATTTAGAACACTGTTTTGAAATGTTCCCTGTGTTATTTGAGCGCAAAAACCAAAAAGGTGGAACTTTGTCTGGTGGCGAACAGCAAATGCTTGCCATTGCAAGAGCTATGATGGAAAAACCAAAAGTTTTACTTCTTGATGAACCATCCTTAGGCCTTGCACCAAAAGTCATTGAATCTATTTTCAATACTATTGTTGCAGTTAATAAAACAGAAGGCTTACCCATACTGTTAGTAGAACAAAATGTTTACCTTGCTTTAGAAATTGCCAATAGAGCCTATGTATTAGAAACAGGTTCCATTGTTCTTGAAGGTAAATCTGAAGATTTATTAAATAATGACATGGTAAGACAAGCCTACTTAGGCATTGACGAATAATACGAATAATCTCTTTTCAAAAAAGCGCATAAGGAGAAAAATATGCCCCCAGTGGAAACAAATACCAGGGCCTTTGCTTGTCCCTCAAAATATATTCAAGGGCGAGGTGAATTGGATTTTTTACCTCAATATACAGCGCAATTTGCCCCAAAGGCTTTTATGCTGATAGACGCATTTCTATATGAAGATATTGACCAAAAATTACGCCATAAATACGATACTAGCGATGTTCAGTATGTATCTGAAAAGTTCGGCGGTGAATGCAGCTATGACGAAGTAGAAAGAGGCGTGGCATTAATAAAAAAACTTGAAGCGGGGGTTGTTGTTGGCATTGGGGGTGGAAAAACTCTCGACGCTGCCAAAGCTATGGCCAATGAGCTCCAGCTACCTATTATTATAGTGCCTACCAGTGCATCGTCAGATGCGCCCACCAGTGCCATGTCAGTTATGTACACAAATTCTGGTGAATATATAAAAAACATCCGCCATGCACGTAATCCAGAAATTGTGCTTGTGGACACGGAAATTATAGCTAAAGCTCCCATACGACTTTTTGTGGCCGGTATGGGTGATGCCTTATCAACATATTTTGAAGCTACTGCCAATCAAAATTCAGACATGGCAAACTACGTGGGCAAAGGATATAAAAGATGCCGTGCGGCTCTTGCTTTAAGTGAATTATCCTTTAAACTTTTGATGGAAGAAGGAGAAAGAGCCCTCATTGCCTTGCAGGCCGGAGTTTGCACAGAATCCGTTGAAAATATTATAGAAGCTAACACATTGCTTTCAGGAGTGGGCTTTGAAAATAGCGGCTGTGCAGCCGCCCATGGCATACATTCCGGTTTGACAGAATTACCGGAAACTAAACCCTTTTTGCATGGCGAAAAAGTAGCCTTTGGGGTAATATGCCAAATGGTTATGGAGAACACCCCTAAAGAGCTGTTTGATCAAGTAATAAAATTTTGCTGGACTGTAGGACTGCCCATTACTTTGTCAGACTTAGGCGTTAAGGCCACGCCTGAAAAAGTTATGGTTATAGCCAAAAAAATGGTTGAAGGTAATACACTTGTTTATTCAGAACCTTTTAGAATTACTTTGGAAAGTGTTTATGATGCTATCATGGCTGCTAATGCCTTAGGCGAAGCTTTTAAAAAGCACATGCAATAAAATTGTAGACAGTCACAAAAAACACATTTATATTCATGCATAGGTTTTTTTGAGGGTTTATATTCATTTACTCTCAAAAAAACCTTTTTGCAAAAAAATGCCCTTGATAAACTCTTAAATACCAAACAGCTGCACTCTTATATTGATTTGAAAAAACGTCTATAAGGATTGGTTTTGAAAAAATCAGAAATTTTTGATAGCATAAGAAATAGAATTATTGAGCAAGATTTAAAGCCAGGTCAAATCCTAAAAGAAAAAGAGCTCATGCAACACTATAATGTAGGCAGAACCCCTTTAAGAGATATTTTTATGTCTCTTGAAAAAGATGGGCTCATTAGCGTTATTCCACGTTATGGAACCTTTGTTTCCGAACTTACATTAAATGATATTATCAATAGTCATGAACTGAGAATTCATTTAGAAGCGCTTGTGATGGATATTCTTTGTAAGCGAATGACTGTAAGTCAATTTGATACTATTAAAAAAGAATTGGAAAGAATGGAGCATGCGTATAACAGCGTTGCAAGTGCAGAAATATCACAGCAAGATTGCCAAGCTTTGCTCATTCTGTTTGGGGATTTTCATTTACAAACATATATGGCTACAGAAAATAGATACCTTATTGAAACTTTACGTAAACTGCACGGTAACTCCATGCGGATGCGAGGACACTTAGGCTACAGCCACAATCTAGTGCTGGATGAACTAGAAGACCATCGCAAACTTTGTGATGCTTTGGCAGAAAAAAATGCAGAAGCCTGCAAAGAAATTATTTCTCAACATATTATGAATTTTTCTAATATTTGCATTGCCCTTACCTAGTAAATTGCAATATAAAACACACCTCGCCATCAAGTTCTAAATTTTCGATATCTGCATCAATGATAGTGTTCTGCATGGATGCCATCAAATCAACAGGAAAGGCTTGAACATGCTGCCCTTGTTTTATATCGCTCTTAAAAACGCTCAAAAAAACTTGAATAGCGGGGTCGTGATGCTCTTCATCCTCAAAGCGGCTTACAACAATGGAACTTCCTGACCTACAAACCCATTGGCAAACTAAAAAATAAATATTATACGCTTGATTGAAGCAAAACATGGAGGTTGCAATGCTGGTAAAAACGCATACAAACTTAAAAAAAATAGATGCTCATGCTCATGTTGGCTATTTTGGTTCCTGGTGTAATGTCGAACTAAAAGCCGAAGAAATGGTTACGGCTATGCAAGCATATAATATAGAGCGAACAATTATAAGCTATCCTGATAATGCTGTAACTGTAGATGCGATAAATCGTTACAAAAATGAACTTGTAGGTTTAGCGTGGATTGATCCCAACAAAAATAACATTGCTTTGGAAGAATTAGAAAAGCTCCTCATAAATCCTAATATTCAAGGCATAAAGCTGCACCCTTTGTTTAATGCCTACACAGCCAATGATGAAGTTGTTTTTCCGGTTATGGATATTGCTAAAGAAAAAAACCTGCCCGTATTTATACACTCTGGACATCCTCCTTTTTCATTGCCTTGGAGCATAGGGCAATTGGCGGAAATGTATCCTGAAGTTCGTATAGTTATGATACATATGGGGCATGGACATGGGGTTTATATTCAAGCAGCCATTGATACCGCTATGAAATATGACAATATCTGGCTTGAAAATTCGGGTATGCCCATGCACACCAAAACATTTGAAGCTTATCGCAGAGTAGGAAAAGAGCGAATTTTTTGGGGCAGTGACGCACCATTTCATCATTATGCGGTAGAAATATTACGCACAGAAGTTAGCGGGCTGTCTGAATTGGAATTGGAAGATGTTTTTTATAATAACATCAAGCGTTTTATGCTCTGGAAATAAGCAGATTATATTTTCTCATACGTAAGCTTGAAAAAGTAGACTATTTGTTTAATTAGTTGAGCCCGAAAAACTAAATGCACCTCAGCACTCCCCACAGGAATATGCTCAGGCACAAGAAGCTCAAGGCTTAAGCGTCTATCGGCCGGAATGGTGACTTTTTGTTG